>DATLVJ010000590.1:0-4502 GCA_035577585.1 Candidatus Limnocylindrales bacterium | reverse complement strand
GGCGGCAAGCCATGAACTCACATAGTGGATTTAGGGCGGGAAAAGGAGGAAGTGAATGAGCCAACCGAACGAATGGACAATCAAGCAGCCGGGAAGTCCCTATCATGAAAACAAAATTCTTCTGCTTAAGCCGCAAGAGTTGAGAGCTTTGCCGAAGGGAACCGTAGTTGTGAGCATTCTTGGCGACGAAGGCCATTCTGAAACTGCTGACGATGATACGCGCTTTGGCTACACAGCGTGGGGTAAAAAGCCATGAGCGTAACTGCCTCCATCAAGGCCATGCCGACGATAGCGGACGCGAATGGCGATCTGTGCGTCTCTCAGGCGGCGGTACTCGCGCTGCTGGAAGCGAAAGCGGAGGAATGGCGAGAACTTGCTGATAGCGCTGCATGTTATGAAGATGGCTCTCGAAAAATGGGCAGGAACTTAGAAACTGAGGTCCATAAGCGGACGAAACTAGCGCTCACCAAATGCGCTGACGAGTTGGCAGGTGAGCGGCTATCAGCCGAGAGGAACAAATGAGCGAATATCACAAGACGACGGTGACAGTTCCAGTTACGCAGTATGTCAGGCTGAACGGTAAGCGCGTGGAGGTCATTGCCGAAGTGGACGGCTCGCTGTCTACGAAGGTCTCCGCGATTCTTGCCGCTGGCTTGCGGTTCACGGCCGAGAAAATGGATGAGGACCACGTTGCGCTGTGTATTGAAAACGATGAGGAAGATTTGGCTATTGAAATTGCACCAAACAAGCCAGGTATTGTGCAAGAGTTCGAGAAACTGATTCGAGATTTCAAGTTGGCGCGCCCACGGCCCAGAGCTAAGAGCGAAGCGGGGGACGGACAATGAAACGATTCTGGCTATCGTGGGTTCAGCCCACAGAGGACTATCGGCCACTGAAAGATCCACCGAATGAGGCGATTATCGGCTGGTGGTGTTCTGGCTCTGACTCGGACGACCATGCGACCTTGTGCGCCGTAGTGGACGCAAAGAACGAGAGCGCGGCGAAGAAAAGCGTGCAGATGGATTGGCCGGAAGCTACCTCGTGGCGCTTCTGCGATGCGGTGGCGAGAGACTATCAGCCCGGTGACAGATTTCCTGTTAGCGGTTGGAGCAAAGAACGTTTTGCCGCCCAGCCGCACGGCTAGAAGCGGGCTGCGAGCCAGTTTGCACAGGCAGGGGAATGAGAGCCAATGTTGAGCAGTAAAGCTATGGAAATTCTGTCTTGGCTTGACCGGGAAGAAGATGACCCGTGGGGCTACGACCGTGAATTAGTTCACGAAGGGCGTCGTTGGATGGCTGGATTGAAAACGGTTCCAAACAGAATCGTGGATGAGCTTATCACTCACTGCTGTATCAGCGTGGATTCTTACACGGACGGGCGAAGCGTTGAACGTTGGGCGATCAATGGCACTGGCAAAGAGATGCTTGTCCATCCAGAACAAACTTGCAGAGAATTGGCAGCACTGCTTTATCCAAAGACGTGACCGCAGGGGGCCGATAAAGGAGAGACGATGACCATTTGGGAGCCGGAACCAGAGTTCGACCCTGAAGTGCATCAAGTGTGCTGCCTCGATTTAGGTGGTGGAAAATACTGTGGAAGGAAGGACCCACATAGCCACGCCGCCCCACCACCAGCGAATGACGAGCTGCGGGACGAAGTGCTCCTATGGATGGAAGATTACACGCTGTTCATGGAGAACGTACTTCCAGACCAGCGCAACTATTACGCAGGCGAGATTGCCCGATTCGTCGCCCAAGTCGCAGCGCGAGCGCGGCTCAGTGAACACGAATGGGGATTCAACGAGGATGGCTGGCCTCAGCATAGCAGCGAGGAGCACAAGCAGCGCGGGGCCGAACTCCAGAAGGCGGTGGCGGGACGATGAATGAAGCGATGAAAGATTTTTGGAAGCCGAAGCGATTGCCCGAGTTTCTTGAGTCCAACTCGATTGATGAACTCATTGAGCGGCTGGACAAGCACCAGTACGACTCGCAACTAATCCATACCTGCTTCGTGGTCGCCAGACAGCGTAATCTGAACAGGGAACAGACCTATGCATTACTTGCGTATCACGCGGTTCGACTGTATGAGCAGATGTTTGACAAAGAAGTTGAGCGCAAGATGACGGAACTTCCTGCGCCATTCATTTTGCAAGAAGGGCGGGTGCGCTAATGGAGACTGAACGAATGCGAGCGGCGCTGCAAGAATGTCTGAAGCAGATGGAAGATGCTGCGAGCTTACTTGAATTTATGCCCGACGATTACGCGCTCGCAATTAACAATGCTAAGTTTACGCTGGCCGCCCTTGCCTCTTCGCAACCTTCTCCAGAATGGCTGAATAAGGCAGCCGAGGAACCGCGAGATGCGCGATGGTTAGCCTTAATGAAGTTTCCTTTTAGGGTAGACTCTCCGCAAGAAATCAAAGACTGGTGGTATCAGTTTGCTGAACCTGCGCTGGAGGCCAACGAGCCGTGCACGCTATCAACGGAATTGTGTCGCCAGCAGACGAAGCATGACATTCCGGCCAACCCAGTCGCAGCGGCACCGCAGCGTACCTGTGAGCACGAAGATTGAATTTAGCTGTTGTAGTTTAGGCCACGAAGTGCAAAACTCTCGGTTTATGAAAGGCTGAAAATACATGAGAAAACTAGCAGTTCTGCTTTTAGTAGCCGTAATCCTCGCCGGATGCACACCCCCAGAGAGAGTAGCCTATGAAACCGTAGTAGCCTCAAAGGCTTTCATAGACCAAGTAAAGAAACAGCATCCTGAATGCCCTGCTACAAATTCAGCGGTCTGTTCTGATTTGGCAAAGGCTACCGGGGCTAAGGATAGCTTAATAGACGTAGTGGAAATCCTGTGCGCTGGTCCAAATTTCAATTCAGGCGGAAGCTGTGATTTCCCAAAGAAGGGAACTCCCGGCTACCAGCAGGCCGTGGACAAACTTAATGCGGCAATCGCTCAATATAACCAGGCGGCAAGTGATTTAAAAGCTGTTTTATGATTAAACCTATGATTGACCGCATCCAGCTTGACGAGCAGACGGGTTGCTGGAACTGGCGCGGAGCTAAAACGCTCAAAGGTTATGGGCAGGCCAGCTTCATGGGAATTAAAACCACCGCGCATCGTCTATCAGCCTACCTTTGGTTGCGGCATCCTCTAAAAGACAAAAAGTTGGTTCTACATCGCTGCGACAATCCGTCATGCTTCAACCCCAAACACCTATTCATTGGAACGTATCTTGAAAATTCAATGGATATGGTCCGCAAGGGAAGGCATTATAAAGGCGATTTGAATCTCAAAAAGACACATTGTCCCCAGGGGCATCCGTATGGAGGAGAAAATTTATCCGTCATCAAGAGGAGTGGCTGTGAAAGAACATATCGGAGATGCCTAACTTGCAGACGGGAGCAAGACAAATTTAGAAAAAGAGAAATGAGGAAAAATGTATCTAACCCTAATTGAACTTGGCATCCAGTTCCTTCTGCAATACCTGTCAGGGTTGAAGTCAGGAAAGGTGCCTGCTGAGATTCTGGCTGCCGTACAAGCCGCCATTGACGCGCTCGTGGCACATAAGGCCGACGTAATCAATAAGTCCAACCTAGACGCCCTCAGGGGCTAAACCGAGTTTGCAGGCCTGTACAACCCCAATCTGGTGCCTCCAGGCAGGCTTGCAAAGCTAAAGCGATTCGCTGCTCTGGCGGATTGCGGAATGGAGGGAACGGGGCGTCAGTCGGAAGGTTGACCGGCGCCCCGCTGTACTGCACTGAGGGGAACTTGTTAGGAGTTCTGGACGAACGAGAACCCAGTGGCCGGGACCGGAGGAGCAGCCACAAACGCCATGTTCTGCGTGTTGCTGATCGTTACGCCGTCCGAGTTGATGCCGGTCAGGGTCAGGTTGAAACTGGGTGCGGTATCCGTGGCCACGGTTGTTCCGTTGACGACGAGACCAGTTGCGTCAGGCGTCAGGGTCACAGAAGCATCATCCACAGTCCAAACAGGGACGCTTCCTGCCTGCAAAAGCCCTCCTGTCGGAATAGTGGAAGCTGTGACCTGGAACGGCTGGCCCGGTACTACAGTGAAGTTAGTTGCCATTGCTTTATCTCCTGTATTTTTGAATGTGAAACCCTTTGCTGCTGGTAGTGCCGAAAGTCTTTTGAGTAAGCAAACAAGCTCTTCGAAGGCGTCGGCAATGCGCTTGGCAGCATTCCTGATTTCACCGAGATCGAAGTCTTCGAGCTTCTCCCAATTCGTCAATGCCCTACCCTCACGTTACTGAGGCCCGCAAACAGGCCAAATACGTTCAGAAGCCACAGCACAACGGCGATGATGACCACGATGTTGATGATTTTCTTGATGGGGTCAGCCATTGGGATGTAGGTGTTCGCCAGCCAGAGCAAGACTCCGACGACGATGAGTGTGATAACTATCGTAATGAGCGGCATGATGGCCTCATTTTTACCTGTTCACCGCCATAATGTCTGTTCACTATGGCGCACGTCAAGATAA
>DATLVJ010000589.1:0-5448 GCA_035577585.1 Candidatus Limnocylindrales bacterium | reverse complement strand
GAGTGGAGCGCGGACACGAAAGGTCTCGATTCGAGCGTCCCGCCGCCCTGCTCCAGGCCGAAGCAATTATCGGCCAAAAATTGAAAACACAGCCCGGAGACCCTTACTGGCTTCAGGCAAGAGCTCGCTCGGAACTCTTGGAAGGAAACTACGAAGCGGCGATCATTTCTCTGGAGCAAGCGATCGGACCGAACGACAACATACCATCGTTGCATGTTGATCTCGGCTCGGCTTACTACTTACGTGGACTTACTGAAGATCGGCCCTCCGACTACACCAACTCGGTCCAACAGTACACTGAGTCCCTTTCCAAGGCTCCAACCGATAGGGTCGCTACCTTTAATCGGGCTTTAGCCAATGAGAAGCTGTTTCTCTACGATCAAGCCATTCTGGATTGGCAGGACTTTCTGCGCATGGAGCCGAATGGCGGCTGGGCAGAGGAAGCTCGTCAGCATCTGGCGAATCTCCAAAAAGAAATCGAGAAACAGAAAAAAAGCAATTCGGCAACGTCGCCCGCCGCCCCGGACGACGTGGCTAAGGCGCTGACGGACCGCGAATTCGAACAAATCAGCGGACATATCGAAAATTATCTAAATCTAGCTGAAATGAAATGGCTCCCGGACTCTTCTGCCCTTCTTGATCGAGCCAAGAATACGACGATCAATCCGAGAGCACCTGAACCATTGCAGGTGCTCGCAGCACTTGCAAGAGACGAACACGGAGATTACTGGCTGTCCGACCTATTGCGGGCGCAGCGCTTTTCGGCGCTTTCAATCGCCCTTCATGAATTGGCGGCATCCATTAACGCGGAAGATCAGGGTGATTACCTTCTCGCATTGGAGAAGTCCCGGATTGCGAAAACTTCATTCAGAAAGGCCGGTAATCGTGCCGGTGAATTGCGGGCGAGCGTAGAGGAAGTCGCTGCTCTTCGTCTCTCAGACTCGACCCGGCAATGCTTGCGACTGGCGGAGTCAGTGGGTTCCGGACTGAGTGCCCGTCGCTATCCGCGACTGTTAGGCCAGTTGCAACTCGAACATGCAATCTGCTTCGACCTAATAGGCGACGAGGGGCGTGCATGGTCGCTAGCGCAGGCAGCCGAGCAAACGGCCAAAGCGGCCAACTACCCGACACTCTCACTACGCGCCATCACACTCGAAGCGGCGCTCGCTGCTGCGACCGGTCAGTGGGAATCCGGATGGAGACGCTCACTGACTGGCCTTCGCCTTTACTGGGCCGGCGATTTCCCGGTGATGCGGAGATTTAGCCTCCTGGATGCAATGGAGGTCATGGCGGGTGGTTCGCACAATTGGTACGCCCAATTTGACGTACTCAACGAGGCCGCGACAGCGATTGATGCCGACAAGGATCTCATGCTTCGCGCGGTCACTCACGATCAGTTGGCGAAATGTGCGCTCCGAGCCGGCTTGACGCAAGTGGCGGAGCGACAATTCCGAATTGCCGGCCAGCTCTTCACAATGTGCCCGAAAAATCGAGTCACCCAGAGCAGACAGGCCGATGAAGAAATCTGGCTAGCACAATCTGAGATAGCACTCGCGAAGTACAGCAGCGCCAACGCCCGTTTGGCGGCAGTGCGCGAGCAGGTTCTCTCCAGCCCCTACCGTTATGGTATCGATCACTACTACCAAGCCGCGGGCGAGCTAAATCTCAAACTCGGCAATTTCAATGATGCTGAGTCTGCGTTTAAGTCTGCCGTTCTCTTAGCCGAGCGCGGTCTGACGTCTCTAAGATCGGAGCGAGACAGGGTTCAGTGGAATCGCGAGCACGCGGATGTGTATAGAAGCCTTGTGGACTTGCATTTGCACCGTCAAGACATTGCCGGGGCATTGAATGTTTGGGAGTGGTACAAGGCGGCGCCACTCCGAGCCCACGCCGACGATACAGTTCTCAGAGCAAATGCTTCTCCACATTCCCTCAATCCTCTCGATCGTCCAAGTAGTTTCTCGGGGCCGAGATTTGAAATTTCCAGCGAGCCGCCTCCCGGGTCTGGTGAGATCACAACCCTCTCTTTCGCTTTTCTTCCCACAAGACTCGTCGTGTGGACCATTGATCCGGCAGGCATTCAACTGCAGTTGATCTCGACGTCCCCAAATGAAATCGAACGTCGCGCCGCGGCTTTCACACGAGCGTGCTCCAACGCCGCATCCGATGAAGTCGCAATACACCTCGAGGCTCGGGCATTGTACGAATTGCTCATCGCGCCAATCAGCAGTCGACTGAAAGCAGGGAGCACCATAGTCGTCGAAGGAGATGGAGCTATTGCGGAATTACCCATCCAAGCCCTGATCGATCGTGAGAACAGATATCTGAGCGAGAGCTTCGATATTGTCTGGTCCGAAGGAGCCACTTACCGGAGCAAGCTCCGTTCTAGCTCCTTGATATCGGTGAAGTCGTTGATGCTTGCTGTGGCCGTTCCTGAGGCCGATTTTCCCGACGGCCGTGCACCCTTGCCGGACGCCGTCACCGAAGCAACGTCCGTCGCGGAAAGATTTTTGGCTTCAACACTGCTGATCGGTCCTGAAGCGTCGGTGTCCCGAGTAGAAGACAATCTGACGAATGCTGCTATTTTCCATTTCGCTGGCCATGCGGTCGATGGAACGAAAGGCAGCGGTTTGGTAATGGCAGGCAAGAGTGACGGGCGACGCGAAGGCAAAATTCTGGACGCCGACGACCTGACTCCAGACAAGTTGAAACATCTTCAACTCGCAGTATTATCTGCCTGCGCCACAGAAATGGGAAGCGGCTCTGGGTCAAACGATCCTGAGAGTTTGGTACGCGCGTTATTGAGGGCAGGCGTACCACATGTTCTCGCCACTCGTTGGAAGCTCGACTCACGGGCCGCTTCAGTCTTTACGACCGAATTCTATGACGCGCTCCTCGCCGGGAAAACTCCAGCCCGCGCGCTTCGCGAAGCCACAGCTCAGCTGCGAACAAATCATGAAACCGCCCATCCCTACTACTGGGCCGGATTCAATATTTTCGGCGCGGTCTAAACCATAAGGAGCCACACAATGACATATCCAGTCCGCATTGTTGCAGTCTCTCTGGCAGTTGTATTGGTTTTGTTTGGATCTCCCTTAGACAGCATGCGATCTGTCGCTCAGGAATATCACGCGGTGGACAAATCTATGAATACTGCCAAGTCCGCAGCGGTTTCAGGATTGCTTGACGTTATTCTTCAAGGTCCGTTTATCGTCGAGAAGAATGCCCACAGCGTTACCATCCTTGTGCCCAAAGTCACGAATCACACCGTTCCTGTATTGATTGATGCAGATTTCTTGCAACCAAAACCGCTCAATGCTGGCGAATATTCGATGGACATCACCAATTCGGCGCCGGGGACCGCACAGATTAAGAACCCCGTCGCGGGAACTACGATTTTGCAGGCAAACGGAAAAACCGAGAGCCTATCGAGCGACCCCGGAAAGAAGCGGTACATGGCGATAACAATGCCCCTCCCCCAGGAAATAGTTCCCTGGAATGCGGATCCCATGTGGGCTTCGATGGTTCCGATGCCTCCACAGCCTCAGCCGATTCGTGCTGCGGTAATGCTGGTACTTCGTTACAACTATTCGGCATCTACCAAAATCACGTTCATAGGGACAGAAAGCGATAACACACCGATTAAGTACTCCCTCCAGGACCTGTCCGTAGGAAGTGAACACGTCATCGCCTTAGTGCAGGGCATGAAAACAGAAGACGTGGTCGATCACCCTACAGCGAAAGACTCGTTCGAGAAGATGAAAGGACTGGAGCAGAATCTTTCCCGATATCTCGACTTTCCGGATCTCGGAGACAACCCGCTTGCGCGGAATCAGCCCCTAGTGGTTGGTATTGTTCCAAAGGAACTGACCGACTTTCTCACAGCCAACGGCCCCGTCTCCAGGGCAGGTGTCCAAGGGAAAGACGAAGCTCATTCTGTCTTTCGTATCCAGGTGAGTATTCTGCTCGCACACAGCGACTGCAGGGCGCCGATTCTTTACGTCGATAACACACAGTGATCTAACCGCGTTGAAATGATCCGATGGGAACGAGGGAGAATTGCTCGCCGATTTCACTGTGCCTGGTCTCTTCAAAATACACATGTTTTCTGACATGGAGAAACTGTTGGCAGCGGAGCCGAAGAATGAACCACTTGCAAACAGGTCTCTGTCGGCGTTTTTCGAACCGCCTAACCTATCCAGTCACTTTGATTGACCGTAAGAGCCTCAGTATTCGAACACCACTATCAATCGCGCTAACGAGCACCGATTCTGGGACGGTGCCTCCCTGCGTGGGGTGAATAACCTGATTTCGTACGTTCCGAAACTCGATGATGGCTTTTCCCGCCTCTCTCGACAAAACGTTTTTCGCCACCAATTGATCAACCATTTCGCGAATGGTTCTCGGCGGATGTGATCCTAAGTTCGCTTCCTGGAATAGACGCCCCAGTTCCTTCTCAATCTCGATCACCAGCCGCACTACCGCCGATTCTTTGTCGCGCGAAGCCACGTCGAGAATATGCTCTTCAGACGTTCCCGGTCGAGCCTCGACGCTGTCGGGGCGCCGTACTGCTTCCACGACCATTTCTGGACCGGTCGATTCCTCAGCGTTCTCCACCTCCTGGTGCAGTTTCTGGACAGCTTCCTGCATTTCAATCTCAGCTTCTCCAAGCTTCAGCCTTTTCACCATCGGAAGAAAGTTCGAGATTTCTCGCGCGGCGACAATCGAAATGAAAATACCCAGCAAAGCCACGGTGGGCCAGTCGAGTTGGACCCGACCCGGCCACAGGCTATGGGCCACGGCGACACCCAGTACGAGGACGCCGATCAGGACACGTTTCATCTCTGAGGAGCTTAAAACCTCTTAATTCTCAGTGCAAGCCGCGCTTGTGTCCCACGACCACACAAGTCCCGTCGCCCGGGCTTCGCTGGGTGTCCAGCGGGACCCTGAGTGTAAGCACTCTACTGCTCGTGTGTTCCATAGGATCGCGTTGCCCACACATGCATCAAACTAGGTTCTTGCGCACCCCATCAGCAGATAGCACGCCACTCACACTGAAAAGTCTTTGGAGGCCGTCTGGTCCTAAGCTCACCTCACGAGGTGAACGCATCTTCGCTTCCACCATTGCGACCATGGCATCTGCTTCGACAAGGCACACCTCATTTACGTCAGTTTCCATCTTCAGGGTTCGAATAGCGTCGTCATAATCGTCAGCAAATTCGCTAGACACAATCAAATAGTAGATATTGCGGAGTCCCTGGCGTTTTTTCAGTTCTCGACTCTGCGTTGTTATGTACTCTTTCACGGCCCGGTCGTCTGTGCCCATGCTGTAGCCATCACCTCGCACCTTAGCATCCCAAAGGATTGCGTAAGAATCATCCAGGCTCAAGGCTAGGCCATCCGGCACTCTACCTTTACCTTGACCAAGCAGCTTCGTCTCATAGCCCA
>DATLVJ010000588.1:0-2984 GCA_035577585.1 Candidatus Limnocylindrales bacterium | reverse complement strand
AGCGGTGGGGACGAGCCAGCTTTGACCGCCCCCATCGATTCGTCTTCAGCACCACGTGGGCGCTCCCAAGCCCGCCTAGCGGTGTGGCACGCGTCGTTCTCGGCGACTGGTCCCTGGCTGCAATTGCAACCATTCAGTCCGGCAGCGCGCTTACCATCGCAGCAACAAATTCCACCAATATCTTCGGGATCAGCGAAGATCGAGCCCAACTAAGCGGCACCTGCTCGAAAAACCAGTTGGTAAAAAGCGGAGCGGTTGAGTCGAAACTCAGCGGCTATTTCAACACAAATTGTTTTACCGGCGCACCAGTAATTGGAGTTGATGGCATCGGAACCGCATTTGGGAACAGCGCGACAGGGATCGTAAACGGTCCAAGTGAAGCGAACCTTGATCTCTCTTTCCTAAAGACCGTTGCATTACACTGGCCAATTGAGAAAAGTACCCTTCAATTTCGGGCCGAGTTTTACAATGCACTTAACCACCCGCAGTTTGCGGACCCGGATACTAACTTCACTTCGCCGACGTTTGGCGTCATCCGAAGTACGGCCGTAAATTCTCGCGTCGGGCAACTGGCAGTGAAGTTTGCGTTCTAGCATTTTCGGTTGAGCTACGAGCGATAAATGTCGCTGTCGATAACTGGCCACGTGGTTTCAGCTGTCCGCAAGTTGAATGACCGGAAGTGATTCTTCATCTCAGCCGTAGTTGGGGAATTGCTGCTGCGGCATGCGTCATAATGGGTGGAATTCTCGTCCGATACATATTCGTCTTTGCGGGACAGCTAAGTATCTTCCATTAGACCGCTTGGTGATTGAGAGAGCTTGGATGGAGGTGGCCGATGCAGGAGAATGTTAGTAACCCGCGTGAGGCAAGTCCAAAACTGCGCTCGCGACGAGGAGCAGGGAGCGCGGAGCACGGCTGCAAAATGGTCCGTGATCCAGACAATCAAGATGCCAGCAAAAAAGAAACTTGAGCGGCGGCAGTCTTCCAAGGTGCGCATGGTCGTTCCGGGAGAGGGTACCATCTACGAGATGCAGGTACGAATTTGCAACGCCTTAGCCAATCCCACGCGAATGCGAATTTTGGATCTTCTAGGCCATTAGTCCCACACAGTTTCCGGATTGCAGAAGGCACTTGGCATCCCTCTTCCGAACGTCTCCGCGCAGTTGGCAACGCTCGGCGCGGCTGGGATGGTGACAACACAAAAGAAAGGGAAGGAAGTGCACTGCTATCTGGCTTTGCCCGAAGTCCGGAGAGCATGCCATTTTATCGGCCAATCCTCACAGCGCCAGCTTGAACCAGGAGGGGAGGTCGGACGCAAGTGTTGAACTGCAGCATCTACAGGAACTCGCCACTCGTATGCCAGTGCAACCGTCATGGGGATACCCATGTGGGTAGTGTTCAGAAAATTGCTGCCACTCGTCCGAACTTTGCTGTTCCATGCTCTGATTATTCACAGAGCTCACCTCGTTCAATCCTTCCTTTTTAGGGTAACGCCACCAGTTGCCTCCGACTCCGTTTAGTCAGCGTGTACCTGGTTTCGGCGAATGCGTGGGGTTGCGCTGATTTGACGGTTCGAAAAATCAATAAATTGGTGAGTTTCAGAAGCGATTTTAGTCCGATCCCTACCGCGCGGCAGTCGGATTTCGCTAGATTTTGCCGGGCTCAACCTGAGACGGGCTTACAATTCGATGCCGATCATAAAACGGGCGCTCGTGATTCGGCATCTGAGATTTCAAGGACTTGTGGTTCCCCAGGTTGGCGCGCGGAGAAGATACAATTTGCAAGAGGCGTTCTCTCGAATTACCCTGCTTGAATCGCGCAGGAGGCCATGCATTTAACTCCCCGCAATCATCCTGATCGCGGGGACCAGGCGCTCTTTCCTAATTTGTTGCTTGCCACGGGGCGAAGTGCTGCTTGAACAGGAGGCAGTTATGCGAGGCAAAGTGTGGGCGGAAGGTATTCTGGCGGCCGGCGCAGTTGTGGGCGTGCTGATGTTGCAAGCGAAACCGGCATGTGGCCAGGGGACGCAGCCTGCGGCCGGCGAGCAAATGGACCTTGCGACAGTTGGCGCGCTGCTCCAGAAGCTGCAAGTACAGGTGCAGGACCTGCACGCGCAGGTAAACGAGCTGAAGGCGCAGCAGCAATCGGCAAAGGCAGAGTCTGAAGAATTACGGAAGGAACTGGAATCCGCAAAATCTCAGCTGGTGGCGTCCACGGTTCCGAAAACCGGAGGCCCGGATATGCAAGCGTTGCTCGCGGCATCCAATAAGACCGCGACAACGGAAGAGCGGATCAGCCGGCTCGAGGAAAATCAACAACTGGCAGATTCCAAGGCCACGGAGCAGAGCCAGACAAAAGTGGAGAGCGGATCGAAATACCGGCTGCGGCTCACGGGCCTCGTGCTATTGAATTTGTTCGAGAATCGCGGCGCTGTGGAAAACTCGGATTTCCCACTGTTGGCGCAAAACCCGCAATCGCAATTTCTGTCTTCGGGAGGCGAGTTTGGAGGTTCGCTGCGCCAGTCGCAAATTGGGATTGAGGCGTTTGGGCCGACGATTGCCGGGGCTCAAACCAGCGCGAACCTTCAGTTCGATTTTGCCGGGGGATTTGCGGAAGTTCCCAACGGAACGAGTTTCGGAATTATGCGACTGCGCACGGGCACGATTCGGCTGGACTGGCCGAAGACGTCGGTTATTGCGGGCCAGGACACTTTGTTTTTCGTCCCTAACAATCCCACTTCACTGGCGACGCTGGCAGTGCCGGCTCTTGCTTATTCGGGAACACTTTGGAATTGGGCGCCGCAGGTGCGCGTGGAGCACAAATTCACGGTATCGGAGTCGGGTTCGTTCCTGATTCAGGGTGGAATTCTTGATTCACTCACAGGAGACACTCCTCCGTCAGCGTATTATCGAATACCGACATGGGGCGAGAATTCGGGGCAACCTGGATACGCGGCGAGAATGTCATGGACTCAGGATATTCAC
>DATLVJ010000587.1:0-2265 GCA_035577585.1 Candidatus Limnocylindrales bacterium | reverse complement strand
CATGCGGCAACGCCAGCCATGCCACAATGCCAAAGAGGAGGGATGTCGCGGCATCGCCGATGAAAAGCCACATGTAACCGTGATTTGCCAGAAAGCCGGCAGTGGCGGGCCCAAACGCCCAACCGGCATTGAAAGACATCCGGTAGGCGGAGAATGCAGTGACGCGTTCCCCCGGCGGCACGAGATCGGCCAGCAACGCGCTGCAAGCAGGACGGTAAAGTTCGCCAGTTGCGGCGACGAAAAATGTGATGACGAGAATCGCCGGGAAGCTGTTCGCTTGGGAGAGCAGCAACATGGCTGCGGCCGTTGAAAACATCGAGAAGATGATCGTGTTGCGCCGACCGAAGGTGTCAGCCAGATGACCGCCGAGGGCGGCAGCGAGAAAGCAGCCGATGCCATAGGAGCTGATGGCTGCGGCTGCCTGCGGGACACTGTAGCCGCGATTGGTCATGTAAAGAGTCAGGAACGGAATAACAAACGCGCCAAATTTGTTCAGAAACGTGCCAATAAAAAGGATCCAGACCGGGCGCGGGAGCGCCCGGAGCCGGGTGGCGAGCATTGTGGTGTGGGCGTTCATTGACACAGACTAAAAATCCCGCCGGCGACCGCCGGCGGGATTCAATTGTCCGGGAACAGGATGTGAGGAATGCGCGGGGGAGTCAATGTCCGTTTGGCAGACCGCGAGGCGATGAAATATCTTGTCTCAGACACAAAACAACCCGTAGTATTCCTGCTCGATTTGAGAAATTTGACGAAGGTTGCGGCAGCATGAAGGGTTGCGCTAAACCGTGTTTGTTGTTAAATATCCAAACGATGGCTGCCAGAGTAGCTCAGCGGTAGAGCAGAGGACTCATAAGCCTTTGGTCGCCGGTTCAATCCCGGCCTCTGGCACCAGCTAAAACCCCGCTTGCGCCTCTTTTCGGAAGCCTTTTCACCCGATTCCAGCCTGCGCGGGGAAAACGGCGCAGGAAGGCAGAACGAACCCTTTCTTGCGGACCTGCCGCAAAAGCCGACTACGGATTGTACCTGTGCGTTTCATCGCACATCATATAAATCTATGGGTAACCTTACACGCATTGCGTGCGGAAAAAATGTTGTGCATGGGCCAGTAACGTGTTATTCTCTTAATTGTAACAACCAACCAAGCCAACCAACAGTTGATTTGCATGAGAATGGATAAATCGGTGGAACAGCGTAAAAGCGCACCAGGATCGGGGAAAAAGGCAGCATTCACGCTGATTGAGTTGCTGGTAGTCATCGCCATCATCGGCATCCTTGCAGGCTTGTTGCTGCCGACCCTTGCCCGTGCGAAGGCGAAGGCGTACGCCGTGTCGTGCATGAGCAACCAAAAACAGATGATCACCGCCGCCATTATGTATGCTGGTGACAACAACGATTCATGGGTTCCCAACCAGCCCGGGCAAAATCCCGGTTGGGTTGCCGGCAATATGGATTGGAATTCGGGAAACCGGGATAATACAAATTCGGCGCAATTGATCGATCCAAAGCAATCGGTTATCGCCCCCTACATCAAAAATCCGAACGTTTTCCATTGTCCGGCGGATAACAGTCTCGTCGTTAACGAAGGTTTACGGGTGCGGAGTGTGGCGATGAGTCAGGCTGTAGGAACGGTGGCGGTGTCGGCCTCTCCTTTGGTCGCCGGCATGCCCGTGAATGGGCAATGGCTTGGCGGGACCGATATCGGAAACGCCTTGCAAACCACGTGGCGCACTTACGGCAAGACTTCGCAGATGACCGTACCCGGAGCCGCCAGCACATGGGTATTCGTGGATGAGCATCCGGACAGCATCAACGACGCAGGACTGGCTGTACAAATGGTGAGCTCGGGTATCAGCGCCCAAATCATCGATTATCCTGCAAGTTTCCATAACGGCGGCTGCGGCTTCAGCTTTGGAGATGGCCATTCTGAAATCCACATTTGGAATGGAGTGCACATGAAGCCGCCCGTGGTGCAGAACACCAGTGATCACAGCGGGCAATGTACGGATCTAGAAACTGCGCGCGATCTCCAGTGGCTGCAACAGCGTACTTCAGCTCGAGCAAACTGACCCCAAGATTTCCACCATCGGGTAATCAGTCCGAGCTTGCCCAGACCGCGTTCCTTTGAGTCCGGATGCCGAGCTTATGCTTGGCACTAATTTGCAAGTCAGAAAAAAGTAAACGAACGAAAACAACAGCTATGCGAAACCAAATGAAAAAACTCCTCTGCGGCGGCCTGGTATTGGCTGCCTCACTGTCAGCCCA
>DATLVJ010000586.1:0-2647 GCA_035577585.1 Candidatus Limnocylindrales bacterium | reverse complement strand
CTCTTCGCATCTCTGTTCGCAAGTGCTCCTGTCCCTGGCGCGCAGAACCAGACTCCCGCTCCAACTCCTCAAGACGCCGCGCTAAAGCCCGAGCCGTCCGACAATCCTACGCGGCCACCCGCGGCCGCCGACGCCAAGCCTGCCTCTCCCAAACCCCGCCAAAAGGTCTACACCAACGATAATCTCCCCAAGGCCAACCCCGGTGATTTCAGCGGCGCCGACTTCGGCGAAATCAACAATTGCGACCGCAATTGCTTTGAACAGGTTCGCCAACTCGCCCACGTTTTTCCGGGCTCCAATCCCGGCTGGAAGCGCGACCTTCTCCGCGCGCTGGACACCGTCCGCAAGGACCCCGACTGGCAAAAATATCTTCGCGATCTCTTCGACGTCCACCAGCGCTTCTGCGCCCTCGGCGCGGAAAAGCGCGACGAACTTGCCTACGTCGCGGATCCGGCAAACGTCACCCCGCGCGAAATCGCTGTTGAAGACAAGTACGACGCCAGGTTCAAGCAGGCCCAAGCATCCCTCGAACAAGTTTCCGCCCGGCAGCACGGCCTGCAGCAGCTCTTTGCCGTGAGTCCCTTTTCTCTTCAGTTTTCGCAGCTCCAGGTCAGCCGGATCCAGAACGCCCCGTGCGGTTCGCAGCGTTATCCCCAACCCACGCCGTCGGACGGCAACGACCCTTAACCCATGCCCAAGCGCTCCGACAATTCTCCCCCCTTGACTCATTCTCTCGGCGCCCTCGCGTGCGCGACTGCCCTGTTCGCCCTTTTTCCGCTCGTCTCCAAAGCGCAAAATTCCACCGATCCTCCTCGCGCAAATCCGGCTCCGGCCGCTGCCTCGCCGGCTCCTGTAAGCGGCGCTTCGCAAAAGCCTGCTTCACCCGCAAAGCCAAAGCACGTGATCACCAACGAAGATTTGGAGCCGCGTTCCGCCGCAGGAGCAAAGGACGACAAATTCATCGCCGGCGAAGGTTCGCTCCTGGCCTGCGACTCATCCTGCGAACAAGCCGCCCGCAACGAACTCGGCTACGACTCCGATAACGAAGCCGAATGGCGCGTTCAAGTCGTCCGCGCACGCCGCGATCTCCTGGAAGACACCGCTTGGCGCGGCTTGCTTTCCCAGGCCGTTCAACAATCCAACTACTATTGCAACTTCCTCCTGCAGGAGGCTCAGCAAACCGCCCCCTCCGGTAACGATTACAGCTCCCGGGCGCAGCGCGCGCGCGACGCCAACTACTTCGAAAACATGGGCCGCACTCTCCGGCAAGGTCTGGAGTCGCTCATGAATCGCATGCAGCAGCGCGTGGAGGAAGTCCGCGTCCTCTCCCCCGCTCGTGCCGCCATGATGTCCGCTCAAGCAACGCGCATCCTGGACCGTACTTGCGAATTCCCAGGCAGCCGATGATCCCCATCCACACTGCCCTTATTCCCCGAAACTCGTCACTGCGGTCCGCGGGTGCCACACTTCGCAACCGGATTTTCCTGACGGCCGCGATCCTCTCCGCTCCGTTCCTCATTTCCTCCTGCGGGAAAAAAGACGCCGCACAAAAAACGCAGTCCGGACCGCACCTCAAATGGTCTGTCCGCGCCGACGGCATGGCCGTCTCCCATCCGGCCATCGCTCCCGACGGCACCATCTACATCAGCTCAAACAGCGGTGTTCAGGCTTTCTCTCCCGAAGGCAAGCAACTCTGGAAGCTGACCCTCGCCTCTCCCGGCACTCCCGTCATTGCCGATGATGGCACTCTCTATTTCGCCTGCAATTACGGGCTCGTCTTCGGTGTAAGTTCCGAGGGCAAATTAATCTGGCAACCCAGGATCGGCCTCTCCGGATTCCGCACGCCCCCGGCCCTCGGCCCCGATGCCTCACTCTTCTTTGTAAATACCCCGTCCGATATTTACGCTTTCCGGCCCAGGCAATCGGACAGCGTTTACTGGTCTCTGCAAACTTTCCGCGAAGGACTCCTCAGTACGCCCAGCCTTCTGCCCGGCAGTGCGCGCGTCGATTCTGCCAGCCAGGGCGGCACTCCCGTTCTGTTGGGCGATTCCAATCTGATCGTTGCTCGACAGAATTTCCTTCATTCCATCTCCACCAATGGTAACCGCGGTTGGGATCTCGAATTGACTCCGGGCGGCGTCAGCCTGGGCGCCATCGGCCCTGACTCCACGATTTACGTCGGCGACGGCCGCAGCGTTCTCTACGCCATCGATCCCTCCGGCTCCACAAAATGGCAATTTGAGGGTGCCGGTTTTATCGGCTCGGCTGTCGTGGATACAGCCGGGGTCATCTACTTCGCGAATGGCGACGCTCTTTTTGCCGTGAACCCCGATGGCTCTCTGAAGTGGCGCTACTCCAAACAACAGCAACCCCATTTCCTCACTTCACCCGTCCTTGCCGCCGACGGCACAATCTATATCGGGGCAGAATTTGGACTGCTCGCCTTCAGCCCCGAAGGCGCTCTGAAGTGGAACTTGCGCGTCTATTCCCCCACTTCGCCGCTCACCATCGGGCAGGACGGCACCATCTATTTCGCTTGTGGCTATTCCTCGCTCTGCGCTGTCCAGGGCGATGGCGCTCCCCTGATGCACAGTTCCTGGCCCAAGGCCTATCACGATCTGGCCAATACCAGCCGGTATTCTCCCCT
>DATLVJ010000585.1:0-3339 GCA_035577585.1 Candidatus Limnocylindrales bacterium | reverse complement strand
CGGGCGGACGCTCGGTGATCTGCGATACCAAATTTTGCCCGCCTTTTCGCACTCTGCCTTCCTTCAGCATTATTGTGTCACCGGCGGCGGGAAGATGATCGGCACGAGCAGCAGGCCGAGCAGCGCCAGCGCGATCAGGATGACCAGCGGCAGCCACTCGTGGCGGGTGATGTGCGGCGGAATCATAATTTCAGAATTCAAATTCTGGTTGTTTCTTTGCGTCTGCCGCCTCGATTTGCTCTAACTCCAGGCGGTGCTTTTGAAACTTGTCGAAGTCAGCACGAAAGTTTTCCCTGGCATGTTTTCGTTGATGTGCCTCTGGGCTGAGCGGCCAGCCGTTCTCCGTAGAGTTATCATGGCTCAGGTCGTTATAATGATCGACCTCCACGGCTGGGTGTTCCAGCAAATGACCACTTCCATCGGTTAGCTTGAATCGACCAATCGCGGGGTCGACACCGCCATACCACCTATCGAGAACTCTGGCATAAAGGTCTCGTTGTTCTTTTGAAAAATGCCTTCGGCCTTTAGGGTGGATGACGGCTTCAGTTATGGTCTCAAGCATCTGGACAATCTTGTTGTCGTTAGCCGCAAGGGCGGCGAGCTGATTCATCAACTCCGGAGCAGCGTTAAACGCGGCATCGGTAGCATCTGTCAGCGTTGTTGTGGTTTCTGCGTCGACGGCGGTTAATCGGCCGTGCCGCCAAGCGATGAACACGTCGGCGATTAATGATTGCACCTCGTCAATGTTTGGTAACTCGCACGCCATACATACGAGGATGACTTGTTTTTCGGTTAGCAGCCGCTGCCGGACTTCGCGACGCGCGCCTTTCCCGGCGACTATCAAAGCGACACGGTGTCGCGATGATCCCCACGAAGGCCGCTTCTCAAGGCGATCAATAAGGCGTTGGACGTTTTTTGCTTCTGCATATCCAAGAGCTTCGCCCAAACTATTTTCGACGACGCACCCGTCGCCCTGATCGTCTATTATTTGCAGTTTTCTTGAGTCGAACTCGCGCGGCGCTGATGCCGTTATTCTTTTGACAGTGACGGGATCGGGCTCTGCGTCGAACATCGAGATTTGTCTTGGATCGTCCCGTTTCATTCCGTGTCGTCCCATCTGGCGCCGCGCATTTTGAGGTCGAGCGTATCGAGCCACCATTGCGCGGAGTGTTCGTTGTCGAGGCCGGTGAGCCCTTCGATCGCCGCCATGCGGTCGCGATCGTTCATCGTCGCGATGGCGAAGCGCATCACCTTCTGGACGAGCTGATCCTTGCGGTGCTTGGCAAGAGCCTTGCCGCGCAAAGGCGCGGCTCCGCCGCGCAGGGGAGCGCAGCGACCAAAAGGATCACCTTCAAGATCTAAATCTGACTTCCCGTTGGCCCTCGCGTGCGCGCGCGCGGGGTTAGAGATTCTTCCTTTAAGGGAAGGTAAGATAACTGTCCTGTCCTCTGTCGCGCGCGCGGTACGGGCGATTTCTGCGCCGTCTGACGGGTCGTGCGATGATGGAAGCGACCCGTTCTGTTTCCTTTTTTCCGCGTTCCCGCCGACGATTTCCGCGTTCTCGGACGCTGGCGATCCGCGTTCCTCCTGCCACTTTTTCTTTCTATTCCGGTCAGTTAGCCGCCGGCGGAACGTCTCCAGTGCCAACTTTGCGAGAAATCGGTGGTACAGCCGGCCGTCGCTACACAAAAGGAAAGCGTGAAGTGCCTCCGTTTTCAATTTTTTCCATCGTTTCACGTCCCGCCCGAGGTCGGCGAAACGGGCCAGCGCGATGTCGTCATTTGGTAGACTTGCGGCTGGCACCTGCTGCCAGCACGCCCACCAAAGGTTGTGGGCAGCGCGATAGCCGGCGTCGGACACGGCGGCATTAAAATCGCTGCCGGCGAGCGCGGCGCCGTAATACGGCATCCACTGCAGGCCGCGCAGGTCGCAGTCAGCCGGAACCAGCGGGTCCGGCAGTTCCGTCACCGAACGTCACCCGCTACGTCGGTCATCGCCATGCCGCCACGCAGCCCGCGCGGCGGGCGCGGCTTCGGGATCTCCGCCGGCCACGGAATGCCGGTCTCCTGCCAATGCTCGGCGAACCAAGCGTGCGCCCGCTCCAGGCTGGTGCTGTGGCAGCCGAAGCCTTTTTCGAGGCGGAAGAACAGCATCTTGTTGCCGCAACACCGCTCGCCGAGCTGTGAGCGGGAAATCTTGGTCGCCACAAGGTAGAGGCGCCCAAGCGCCAGAAGATCGTCGGCCGTCATGGCCTAGGATAATCGAAAAAAATTTCGACTTGCAAGTGCCCGGGCCGTTTTCCCTATCCGGTCGGGCTACCGTAAAATTTTACTGGTCAGAAAGGCCGTGGTAATGCTACGGCTTTTGCTGGGGGATGCCTCTTTTTGGTCGCTGGGCGATGCAATGGTCGGATGAGGAGTTTCGCAAGCGCGTCGAAGCGCAAGCCTCGGCGCGCGGCAAAACTCTGGCAGATGTGACCCGCGAAGCCGGCCTGTCGCTCGAATATTTCCGCAGGCCGCCGCCAAAAGGCGGTGGTCGCAACATCGCGCAAATTCTGAAGATCGCCTGGGTTCTGAAAACCGATCCGGTGGTGTTGCTCGGGCTTGAGAGGCCGGCGCCCGAGCGCGCAAAGCCGACCGACGAAGAACTGGCGAAAGTCGCCACGCTCGCCGCCTCAGTTTATTTCCACCTGAAAAGCCTTCCGCTTGATGAATTTGACGCCAAAGCTGACGAAATTATTCCAAAAGCGATCGCTCGGGCGCTCAAGATAGTGCGGCGAGAATTTGCGACAGAAGAGTCATCGACGGCAGCGGCGCCCATAGAATAAGCTTTATTGGCTCACCGTCGCGGTCGCAGAACTTCTCGCCGTCCCAAGTTACAATATCGACCGGCCAGTCGGGGTCAGCAGTAGCCCCGAGAAACGTCCCAAAAGGAACGCCTCGTTTAACGGGCGCCGTGTCTATCGGCCGAAGCAGTTTGCGCCAGGCGCTCTCGTTGTCTGCTTCCGACATCCGGTTGAAACCTCGCGTTTATACGGTCGGTTTTTTTACCGTCAGGGTTCTTTAAGGGTAGGCTAACCGACCCCAAAAAGCGGCGCAAGCGGGCCTGCGTCAAAAAATCGCGAGCCGCGAAAATCGGGGTTGGCGTCGAAAAATTTTTCGATTTATGCTCGCCCTTGCTATCGGGGAGCACGGCAGCATGGCCGCCTGGCGCATCGTCATAAACCGCGAGGATTTCCGGGCGCTCGTCGCCGGCCGCGAGGTCCGCACGACGGCCGGCCCGGACGAGATATTCGTCCGGCTCGACCTCGACTGGCACCCCGGCCTGGCGCGGTGGTCG
>DATLVJ010000584.1:0-20808 GCA_035577585.1 Candidatus Limnocylindrales bacterium | reverse complement strand
ATTCGTGGTGCGCATCGACGAAACTTTGTCGAGCGACCAGGGGGTCACCGAAGCGGATGCCCGCGGCCCCATTTCATTGGCGCGAAAACTATTCGCACCAACGGAGACCGGCGACGGTTTCCAGAAACAATATTTCGACGCGATCCAACGCGACCCAGCGGTGGTGATGGAGCACGCCGAACTCGTCCGCTTGTTCAACAACGAACCCCCCGACCCCGAGGCCTAGCAATATTTTCAGTTTGCGGATGAAATCTCCTGGGCTCTGAACCTGACATCTCGCCAAAGGCCCTCGAATTGGCCTAAACTACCCAAATCCGGCGGGACAAGATGGCCGCTTGCATGCCCAAGGAGCTTCATGACGGAAAAAAGCCCGGTCCTGCGTTGCGGCCATGCCGCAATCCTTTTTTGCTTAACGGTGGTGGCACTCTTTTCCGGACTGACGACCAGCGTCGCTGCAAAAACGATCGTCGATTTCGATCCAAGCATCGACTTTTCCAAATTCAAAACTTTTGCATACATCGGCGGGGTGGAAAACCTGGTTTCTATTCAGTTGAATCCCGACCTGATCAACATTCGTTTTCATCACATGGTGGTTCGAGAGTTGGGAAAAAAAGGATTGCATGAGGTGGATCCCGCCCAGAATCCCGACCTGATCGTGCGTTATTGGGCCAACCCGGAAACGCAAGTGGACGTGGCGGTGATGGGCAACTGGGGGCCTTACGGCCCTTACATCGGAAAGGATTGGGCCGCCGTATATGACGCAGTGGCCACCACAAGCCACCATCTGGGAACGCTGATTCTTGACTTGATCGATCCGAAAGCCAAAGCGCTGGTCTGGCGCGTCTATCTGGTGCGGAAGATGAGCGACCCGGACAAGGACCCGAAAAAGGCGGAGGATGAATTCACCGACAGCTTCAAGAGTTTTCCGCCCTCGGACAAAGCAAAGGATGAGAAGCGCCAGGAGCGGGCGCGTGAGTCCCAATCGAGGAAGGCTTTTTGATCGCCAATTCGACCGAGGGGTTGATGCAATTTTCTCTGGAATCGTGTAACTTCGCGGTCAAACACCTATCTTATGAGGTTGGCGCACCGACCTAGGAGACCCTTCATGGCTACACCCGCGCTGAACAAAGAAGGAGCCGTTCGCGAGCGCTATGCGGAAGGCGCCCGGAAAAGCGAAGCCGCGCTTTGCTGCCCCACGAGTTACGACCCTGCACTGCTGAAAGCCATTCCCGAAGAAGTTCTTTCGATCGATTACGGCTGCGGCGATCCCACAAAGTATGTTCAAGCTGGCGACACGGTTCTTGACCTCGGCTCCGGCTCCGGCAAGAACTGTTTCCTTGCCTGCCAAATCGCCGGTTCAACGGGTCGCGTCATTGGCGTGGATATGACCGACGCCATGCTGGAAGTTGCGGAGCGCAATGCTCCCGAAGTGGCGAGGCGGTTGGGTTACGCGAATGTGGAATTCAGGAAAGGAAAAATTCAGGACCTGCGCCTGGACATGGCCGAGGTGGACGCATGGCTGGCCGCTCACCCAGTGCGCGCCGCGGAAGATCTCGCCAGCCTTGAAGCCACGATGAATCAGCTTCGGGCCACGCGGACGCTGATTCCCGATGATTCCGTGGACGTGGTGATATCCAATTGCGTGTTAAACCTGGTGCGCCCCGAGGACAAGAGGCAGCTGTTCACGGAACTTTTTCGAGTGCTGAAACGCGGAGGGCGCGCGGTCATCAGCGATATCGTTTCCGATGAAGATGTTCCGCTGCAGCTCCAGCAAAACGCCGAATTGTGGAGCGGCTGCATTTCCGGGGCGTTTCGCGAGGACCTCTTCCTCGACGCCTTTGAGAACGCGGGTTTCTACGGGATCGAAATCCTTGAACGCCAGGCCGAACCGTGGCGCACGGTTGAGGGCATTGAATTTCGCAGCATGACGGTCGCGGCTTACAAAGGCAAACAAGGCGAGTGTTGGGAACACAAGCAGGCCGTCGTTTATAAAGGGCCGTTCCGGCAGGTGGTGGACGACGACGGGCACGTGCTGCGGCGCGGGCAGCGGGTCGCGGTCTGCGAGAAAACGTTTAATCTTTACTCGAAAGCGCCGTATCGGGATTCCTTCGCACTGGTTCCGCCGCTTGCGCCCGTAGCCAAAGAGGAGGCCAAGCCTTTCCCTTGCACGAGCGGAACGTTGCTGCGGAATCCTCGCGAGACCAAAGGCGAAGACTATTCGCTTACGACCGAGGCACCGGCGGACTGCTGCTTTCGCGGAGATCGAAAGAGCGGGTGCTGCTGATGGCTGTTGCGAATTCGCCATTTCCGATCCTGCCCCGCGGGAACGGGTATGCCGAGGGATTCACCCAAGCGCTGCGCAAAAACGGGGTGGCGGAATTGGTGCGGGCGGAAACGGCCACGCTGCAGATCAATGTCGGCAAACTCTGCAATCAGGCCTGCCATCATTGTCACGTCGATGCCAGCCCTAAACGCACGGAAATAATGCCGGAGGACATCGCTCGCCGTGTGATGGAGCTTCTGGCGGCCAGCCCCAGCATCAGCACGGTGGATATCACCGGAGGCGCTCCCGAACTGAATCCAAATTTCCGGTGGCTGGTGGAAGAATCGCAACGCCTGGGCCGGCACGTCATCGACCGGTGTAACCTCACGGTGCTCCTCGAAGACACGCAGCACGACCTAGCCGAATTTTTGGCTGCCCATCGCGTGGAGATTATCGCCAGCCTCCCCTGCTACACCGCCGAAAATGTGAATAAGCAGCGCGGGAAGGGTGTGTTCGAGAAAAGCATGGATGCCCTGCGCAAATTAAACCGGCTTGGCTATGGAATGCCCGGCTCGGATTTGAAATTAGGCCTGGTCTACAATCCCGTCGGCGCTTCGCTTCCTCCACCGCAGGCAAGGCTGGAAGCCGACTATAAGCAGCATTTGCGCGAAGAGCACGGCATCGAGTTCCACCAGCTGATCACCATCACAAATATGCCGATTCACCGCTTCGAGGAAGACTTGCAACGTCAGGGAAAGCACGACGTGTACATGGAATTGCTGAAAAAGAATTTCAATCCCGCGACGCTTCACGGGCTGATGTGCCGCTCGCTGGTCAGCATCGGTTACGACGGCAGACTTTACGATTGCGATTTCAACCAGATGCTGGAGATGGAATTGGAGCAACCGGGAAGCGCGACGACTGTCTGGGACATCGAAAGCTTCACTGGCTGGGCGGGCCGCCGTATTGCAACGGCCGGCCACTGCTTCGGCTGCACCGCCGGTGCCGGCTCCAGTTGTACCGGGGCATTAGCCTAATCCGTGGCGACCGACCTTAAGGTCGGCCATTACATGAGTTAATGCGCTTCTCTCATCTGCACCGGGGAAGCGACCAGCTTGTCGTAAACAATTTTTCCGTTCGAATCCAGCCGCCCGAACGTCAACACTCCCGTGGGGCACATCTGCACGCACGCGGAACAACGCACACACTCCGGGTCCTCCATCGGCAGGCCTTTGTTTGCGAAGTTCATTACATCAATTCCCTGGTGGCAGACCGAAGTGCACACGTTGCACGAGATGCACTTCTTTTTCTCCGGGAAAATTCGATAGCTCGAAAATCGGGCGTAAATATGCATCAAGGCCGCGAGCGGGCAGGCAAAGCGGCACCACACCCGGCCACTGAACCAGAAGTACATGCACAAGCCGATGATTCCGGCGATGCCGATATCCACCACGTGGTAATAATTCAACTGAACGCCTAGCACCGACCACTGACTCAGCAATCCTGAGAAGAGTTGCGCGCTCGCGCGACCAAGCCCTGAATTCGGCGCCATCCAGCTCACAAACCGGAACGCGGCAATCAGCAGCGCGACAAGCAAAATCGCCTGCCCCGTCATGTTCAGGCGGTTCCAGAACGGGCCGTGCGGCATCTTTTCCCGGTGCGTGTCGCCCATGGTTTCCGCCAAGCCGCCGCATGAGCACACCCAGCCGCAATATGCGCCCTTGCCCCAGCGGTAGACGATCAACGGAATGATGACGAAAGTTTGAATAAAGGAAATTGCCAGCCACCACCAGAGCGGCTGCGACGTAAACACATTCCAGATGAACAGTGGCCAGGCCAGTACAAAGCCAAACGCGCGCCAGTATTCGCGCCCTTGCCCATAGTTCGCTACCGGAAAAAGATTGTCCGCAATGGTCTTCATCACGCCGGAATCAAACCATCCGTTATGCCCCACCAGCGGCAACACAATGTACGGCAGCAAGAACAACGGGATGAATTGAAAGGCCATGAGAGAGCATGTCTGCAATCTGACGTAAGGGGTTTTGCGCCGGCGAATCCGCCGCAAACCGAACGCGATGATCGCCAAGGTATACCCCAGCGAGTAATAAAATCCAGGCTCCGCAAGATCGATGGTCAGAGTGCCCAATAATGTGCGTGGATCCGCAGAAGCCGCGGCAATCGAACCACCCATGGAATGAAGCCAACCGGGGACATTAAAAGGAAACCAGTGACGTTGCTGGAAAACCTGGTTCAGCTGGCTGCTGGCTTTCCAGATGTAAACAAATGAGCAGAATGCGAAGAACGCGAGAAAACTGACCCAGGTCTTCGCCGACCACTCGCCGCGAATGGGAATTCCCGAACGGCGGAAAAAATCCAGCGGCGCTTCCCTTCCCAGCATGGTGAAGACGACATCGTTCGGAATTGATTCTGACTTGCCGGCGGCGTCGCGCAGTGTTGCCGAACTCGCCTCGATTTTCTGCACCGACGTTTCCATCATCAGGCGGACCGAACCGGGGGATTTGTCGCCACGCATGTAGGAACTTGCCGCCGTGGTCACCCGTTCGGAGGTGGGACGCTCCACGGCGACGTGTGCCGCGGGGTCCTTTATCAACATCTCCAATTTCTCGACGTTCTCCGGCTTCGGGCGGGCAAATTCCTTCTTGCGGTAGCTGAGCGTCACCTTGCCGCCGCATGCCGCAACCGCGATTGCCGTCTCCAGCGCCGTGTCGCCGCCGCCGACCACCAGAACGTCCCTTCCGGCGAACTCTTTCGGGTCGAACAGCCGGTTGTAAACCTTGTCCAGGTCTTCGCCCGGGCAGCCGAGCTTGCGGAAATTTCCGCTGCGCCCGATCGCTACGATCACGCGGTGCGCGCGTGTGGTTTTGCCGCCCGCGTGATGCAGCACTAGCAGGTTCCCGGAGCGTTCCAACCGCTCGATGCGTGCGGCAACCGGCTCGATTCCCGCGCCCTGCTGCTGCGCCTCCATCTCCTCCACCAGCGCTTCTTTAATTTTGGCCTGGAATTGCAAGCCGCCGTCCGGCTTCAACTCCGTGGGATAGGTGTAAATCGGCTTCCCCTTGGGGAAGTTCACTACAGTAGAAAAAAGCTGTGTCGCCTCATAGACCGCGAAACGAAGCTGCGCTTTCTTGGCTTCGATGCCCGCTGAAACTCCCGCCACTCCGGCACCAATGATGGCCAAATCCAGAACGTCGGCTTGCGACGTGTCGCGCTTCTGGAAATCGGGTTCCTTCAGGATGGCGCGGACAGCGTTCGTCGCTGTCTGCGACGAAAATTTCAACAGGGGAATACCGGAAAGATCGCCGGCGATACGCACGCCGGGCAGATTGGTGATTCCGTTCTCCCCGGTCACCGGCAACTTTTCAACGGTTCCGGCGGGCCAGCGGGTGTGCAGCCATCGGGTATAAGCAGCGATTGGATTGCCCATTGTCTCCCTACCAAATCATGGCAGGCCCTGAAACGCAAGCCCGGCGGCAGTTCCGCCGCCCCCATTCGACTCAGGAGTACGCGAAAAGTTTCATTTATTCAAAAAGAAAGTGGCTCGCCGGAGCCAGCTAAGGCATCCTTTAGGCAGGCTCATGCATTAAATACTTAGTCTGTTCCCTCAAGTTTCGGCCGGAGAAGCCGTTGATTTGGATGGCGACGAAAAATTCGCGATCAGGATGGGCCAATCATGAGCGATTGCACGCACAAAAGCCACATTCACAAAGTTTCGCCGCACACCAAGGGCTGCGAAGAGTGTTTGAAAATAGGCGACACCTGGGTGCATCTTCGCCTGTGCATGGAGTGCGGCCACGTGGGCTGTTGCGACTCTTCCAAGAACAAACACGCCACCAAACATTTCCACCGCACCAAGCACCCCATCATGCGGTCGCTGGAACCCGGAGAAAGCTGGGGTTGGTGCTTCGTGGACGAAGTTGAACTCGACTTTTCGTAATCGAAATGGCCGGCCGCGCCCCTTTTTGTGAGTACGAAAGCTCAGCTTTCGCTTTTGCGACGCGGCCGTTGCCTCCAACTCCAGTAGCTAGGCAGGCGGTTGCGCCGCAATCTCCCGAAGTATTGAATCCAACGCAGAAGTGAAACTCCTTGCATCGGCCGCAGTGAAACACAGCGGCGGGCGCAGTTTGATTACGTTATGTTGGGGTCCATCCGTTCCGGCGAGAATTCCCTCTTCGCGCAATCGGTTCACAACATGCGAAGCCTGCCGGGTGGCCGGCGCGCAGGTCTCTCGATCGGTCACCAGGTCGACCCCCAGAAAAAGCCCAAGCCCGCGCACATCCCCAATGAGTGAATGCTTCGCCTGCAACTCCCGCAGATCGCGAATCCACTGCGTGCCAATCGTCAGCGCGTTCTGCTGCAGATTCTCGTCGCGCAAAACGTCAAGCACCGCCAGCCCCGCCGCACATGCGACGGGGTTTCCTCCAAAAGTGCTGAAAAATTCCATACCGTTCGCAAAAGAAGCCGCAATTTCCCGTGTCGTCACCACCGCCGCCAGAGGGAAGGAATTCCCCATGGGCTTTCCGAATACGACGATGTCCGGCACCACGCCCTGCGTCCCAAATCCCCAAAAGTGGGTGCCCAAACGGCCGAAACCCACCTGCACTTCGTCCGCGATGCACACAGCGCCGTCTTTCCGGACATGCTCGTACACGTGCGACAGGTAGTTCGGCGGAAACACGATTTGGCCGGCCACGCTCGGCAGCGTTTCCGCGATGTATGCCGCCACGGGCTGCCCATTCTTTCTGCAATCACTAAGAATCTCCTCAACGTGCCCGGCGTATTTTTTCCCCAGCTCCGCTTCACCGCGCCGATACTTTCCCCGGTAGTCATCGGCAATCGGCGCGACATGCACCCACGGCTTGCGCCCCCGTCCGCCCGGACCGGAGAATTTGTACGGGCTGATATCGATCAGCGTTGAAGTATGCCCGTGATAGGCGTGCTCCAGCACAATCACGTCTTCGCGCCCGGTATGGGTGCGCGCCAGGCGCAAGGCGAGTTCATTGGCTTCGCTTCCAGAGTTCACGAAGTAGCACACTTGCAGCGAATCCGGCAGCAGTGCGGTCAACCGCTGCGCATAGCGCAGGATGTTGTCGTGAAGATAGCGGGTATTTGTGTTGAGTAGCGCCACCTGCTCCTGGATTGCGCGCACCACCCGAGGATGCGAGTGCCCCACGAGAGGTACATTGTTGTAAACATCCAGATAAGCGCGCCCCGTCTCGTCGTACATATGCTGCATGGATCCGCGAACAATCTTCAGCGGCGTCTCGTAAGAGAGGGATAGATTGGCTCCCAACAGCTTCTTTCGCGCGCCGAGCGATTCATCAAACGTAAATTCTCTTTTCAGCTCGGGGCTCGAGCCACCGCTGGAGGTCTCACTTGCGACCGGGGCCACCTTCGTTGCCGCGGCCTGAAAGTACTCCCGAGCCGTACGAGGATCAATCGCAGCCAGCCGTTGCAGCGCCGCCCAAGCCAATTCTTCGGAGACGGTAACGTAGGGATCATCCGGCACCAGCGACTTGCGGTGCGCGGAATTCACCACGCTAACGGCAAGCCGCGCCGCCATAAGCGGAAAAAACGCGGCGATCTCTTCCTCTCGCAGGGGCAAGATTCCGTGATAACCGGCGAGCACCGCCGCGGCCGGGGCAAGCGGATCCTCTTTGCCCAAAATCGCATAGGCCGCCGCAATCGCCGGCTCCCCCACCGTGAATCCCTCATGCATGTCACCAAAATCGATCACGGAAACCACCCGCTTCGTGTTCGCATCAACAAGAGCGTTGTGGTCGTTGGCATCTCCATAAATCACGCTGCGTCGGAGCAGTGAAAACCGGGGGACGGCTCCTTCTTCGAACAAATTCAAGAAATTCCTGGCCAGCGCGCGCCGCTCCAGGTTCGCAATATGCCCAAGATAATCGCGCGCCCAGTTGGACCGTGAAAGGTCCCACTTCAAGAATCGCTGCGCCCACGGATGCTTGAAATCCATCAAGGCCAGATCAATCTCCGCCAGCAATCGTCCCAGCGACTCAAGCAACTCTGGCGTGTGGGGTTTCGTTTCCGCGAGCATCGTCCCGGGCAGGTACGACAGCATCCAGAGTAGACGGGAAGTTTCATCTTCGAGCGTAATCCGCTTGTAAAGTTCGCCGCTGCCAGTGGGAATTACCCGCGGCAATACGAGACGCGGAGCTTTGCCGGCAAGATGTGTAAGGGCGCGGCATTGCATGTCCACGAACGCGTCTTCCCGCGTGGGATGCATCAGCTTCAGCACAAACGCACGCGAATCCGCCGTCTGCAGGTGGAAATTGTCGTCGTACTCTCCGGGCAGCAGACGAATCGTGGCGGTCAGGCCATACACCGCCGCAGCAACGCGCGCAGCCACATCCGCGGAGAGGGGTGCGGCGACTCTTGCCTCTGGCATCATGGGCAAATTGTAATGGGCGACTCTCGCTTCGGCAAATGCGGCCCGCCGATGATTTGCGATTCACAAGCGCATGCATCCCGAATGAATCTCCGGCAATTGTCTAGTTCCGCGTCTACTCACCTGGAGTTAGTAATGGTAGTATTCAAGTATCACAGCCGCGGCGCCCAGCGAATATCCAGGCAAAACAATCACCTGAGCGGCTTCGTTTTAATAATTTCACCTTCAAAAATGTGGGGGGAACCATGAACAACAAATGGGCAACACTCGGACTGGCGGCTATGATTGGATTGGCCGCCGGCTGCAACAAGGGCGACACCTCGACGACTCCATCCACCGACAGCAGTCAGCAGGGCGGGAGCCAATCGACAGCGGAGCAAAAACCCGCTCCGGAACCGCCGAGGCCGATCACCCTCCCTGCGGAGACGCCAATTACCGTCGTATTGTCCAGCACCATTAACTCCAAAGTAGCCAAGCCGGGCGACGAATTTGAAGCCACGGTTGCCGAGCCCGTCGTTTTCGAAGGTCGGACCGCAATTCCTAAGGGGGCGCACGCAAACGGAACCGTCGTCGACGCGAAGAAACAAGGCGCTTTCAAAGGCGAAGCGGTCCTGGCGATCCGTTTGACGCGCGTGGAAATTCACGGCAAAGGCTACACGATTTCCACCAGCCCGTACGGTGGCACGCAAAAAGGTAAAGGCAAGCGCACCGCGGTCGTCACCGGCGGCGGCGCGGCGGTTGGCGCGCTGATCGGAGGCCTTGCCGGCGGCGGCAAGGGAGCAGCCATTGGCGCGGGGGTCGGTGCGGGGGGCGGACTCGCGGCCTCCGGCGCAACCGGAGGAAAGAACGTCGAATTCCCGGCGGAATCTTCCATCACGTTCAAGCTCACCGAACCCGTTACCATCGAGCACTAAAGATTCACTGTCGGAAATCAGCAAGGGCCTCCGATCCGCCGGATCTGGAGGCCCTTTGCTTTTCGGACGATCATTCAAATCGAGGTGGATTTGCCCGGATTAGACAGCCAAAGTTTTTGCGTGGTCCGATCCTGGGCAAGCGCGAAGGGCAAACGGAATCATCAGCAGGGCCGACGCCAGCGGCAACAAGAATCCAAAACGCAGCGAGTGCGTCTGCGAAGCGGTCACCCCCACCAGCCACGGAATAACCGAACTGCCGATACCCGCCGCGCCAAAAAAGAGCGCGGCCAGCCACGTTGCATCGTGCTTGAATCGCGCCGCCAGCCACGTGACGTAAATCGGATATTGCGGTCCACACCCCAGCCCAGCGAGCGAAGCGCCAACGTGCAGAACCTGGGGAGAGTTCGCAAACGCAACCAGCGCGACACCCGCTGTCGCCAGCACAAGGCCTCCGACGGAAAGTGATCGCTGGGAAGCGTACTTCAATGCGACGGGAAGCAGGAAACGGCCGAGTAGCAGGAAGCCATAAAAAAATGCGGGCGCTGACGCCATTTTGGCGCCGTTAAAGCCCACCATTTGCTTTTCATCCAGTGCGACCCAACCACCGACGGAGATTTCGATTCCCACATAAAGAAAAAAGAGCAGAGCGAGCGAGATCCACGGCGCCGGCCGCAAGGTTGCGTGCCAGACGGCAAGTGAACGCTTCGGCCGCGTCACGGCGGAAGCAACTGGGTCTGTTCGCTGCACGAAATGCGCCACAGCCAGCGCCAGGAAGCACGCAGCGAGCGCTCCAGATAACCAGCGCAGGCTAAGATGGCCCAGGAAATAAGCAATCAGGAAGGGGCTGGAGACCGCGCCGATTCCCCAGGAAAAATTCAGCAGGCTCACCGCAGCAGCCACGTTCGAAGACGGCAACTGGGTGGCACGAAGGTTTACAGAAGGAGTCGCCAGGCCGTATCCGTACCCGTACATCGCGACGCACACGGTGGAAAAAAACCACGGTCCAACCCCGAGGCACGCCAATCCGAGCGCAAAACAAAAATACCCGGCGCTGATTACCTTCGAGAATCCCAACCGCGGCAACAGCCAACTGGTGGCCATTGTGCCCAGAAAGCTTCCGAAATATTGCGTGAAAAAAAACACCGCCGCCTGTCCTTCGGTCAAGCTCCAGCGATGAGTGAAATACGGCAACACGGGCCCAAGCATCGTCATGCTGACACCGATAAGCACAAATCCCAGATGGAGGTACGCCCATTCCAGGCGCGAATCTGGAGCGGCGGCGGATTGGGCGGGAGACGCGGCAGTTTGATTGGACATTTGCGGTGTGAGTTCCAAGTGTCCCACGCTCCTCTAATCTGAACAAGGCAAACGCTTTGCTGCGCCGCCAGACTTACGATTTCCTAACGCGGGACTCACCGTTTTCTTAGGGTGTTTAACTATTCTATGGACGCACCAGGAGCAAATATGCGTGACTTTATTTTTGCGATATTCACCATCGTCTTTTTCGTTGTCAGTGTCCTCTACTTGCGCGCTTGCGAGCGCCTGAAGTGAGCCGGTAAATCCATGCTTGGAAATATTCTACTGATCGTGATTTCACTTTTACTCTGCGGCTATCTGCTCTACGCCCTACTGAAACCGGAGAAGTTCTAATCATGACTGGCAACGGGTGGTTCCAGATCTTTCTGTTTTTCTCCCTGGTGCTTCTATTGACGAAGCCGCTGGGAAAATTTCTCTTTCGCGTCTACGAACGCAAGCCCACTTTCCTTGATCCCGCATTGCGGCCCATCGAGCGCCTTATCTATCGCGTGTGCGGCGTGGATGAAACGAAAGAGATGGACTGGAAGGGCTACGGCCTATCGATGCTGCTCTTCAGCGGCGTCTCGCTTTTCCTTCTCTATCTCATTGAGCGGACCCAGCAATGGCTTCCATTGAATCCGCAAAATCTTCGCAATCTCACGCCGGACCTTGCGTGGAACACCGCGGTTTCCTTCACCACCAATACCAATTGGCAGTCCTACGTCCCCGAATCTACGATGAGTTATTTCACGCAGATGGCGGGGCTCGCTTATCACAACTTCACATCGGCGGCTGTGGGCATGGCGCTGGCGATCGCAGTGATTCGCGGCGTTGCCCGCAAAGAATCGAAGACTATCGGCAATTTCTGGGTGGACACCACGCGGGGACTTCTCTGGATTCTGTTGCCGCTGTGCGGCGTCGGCGCACTGATGCTGGTTTCGCAAGGCGTGGTGCAAAATCTCCGGCCGTACACGCAAGCAACCCTGGTGGAATCGCAAGTGATCGAGAAACAGGCCGCCGACGGCACGAAATCACAGGAAACCGTCAGCGCGCAGGTGATCGCCCAGGGGCCCGTCGCTTCTCAAGAAGCGATCAAGATGCTAGGCACCAACGGAGGCGGTTTTTTCAACGCCAACAGCGCGCATCCCTTTGAAAACCCGACACCGCTCGCAAATTTGCTCGAAATGCTGATGATTTTCGCCATCCCGTCCGCGCTGACTTACACGCTGGGACGCATGACGGGTTCCGCAAAACACGGTTGGGCCGTGTGGAGCGCCATGGCCTCGCTGTTTCTTGCCGGCGTGATCGTTACCTGCGCTTTCGAATCGCGTGGGAATCCGATGCTCAAGGGCGTGAATACCACCGCTTCCGAGACGCAGGCCGGCGGAAACATGGAAGGCAAAGAGGTGCGCTTCGGCATCGCGAGTTCCGCGCTATTCACCACGGTAACCACCGACGCGAGTTGCGGCGCCGTCAACAACGCCCACGATTCGCTGACTCCCATCGCCGGAATGGTGCCCTTGATCAACATCATGCTCGGCGAAATTGTATTCGGCGGGGTTGGCTCCGGGCTGTACGGCATGATCGTTTTCGTCGTCATTGCGGTGTTTATCGCCGGCCTGATGGTGGGGCGCACGCCGGAATACCTTGGCAAGAAAATCGAATCGTTCGATGTGAAGATGGCGGTTCTCTCCATCCTGGTCTCTTCGCTGACAATCCTTATTTTCAGCGCGATCGCCATCGTCACGAAGGCGGGTCTCGCCGGCATCAGCAATCCCGGCCCCCACGGCCTTTCGCAGATTCTCTACGCGTATACTTCCGGCGCGGGAAACAACGGCTCCGCGTTTGCAGGCATTAATGCCAACACGCTCTGGTACAACTCTACGCTGGCTATCGCGATGCTGCTCGGCCGGTTTTTCGTCGTCATTCCGATTATGGCGATTGCCGGGAATCTCGCCGCAAAGAAACAGGTTCCGGAATCGTTGGGCACGTTTCCCGTCACCGGGCCGCTGTTCACCGTCCTGCTGATTTCCGTGATCGTCATCGTCGGCGCGCTCACTTTCTTCCCGTCATTGAGCCTTGGCCCGATTCTTGAGCACCTGCTGATGAACGCGGGGAAGGCATTTTGAGGACCCCATGACCCCGAATCCCCAGGCAAAAGGAACTTCCTTCGGCGACCGCAAAATTCTGCGCAACGCCATTCGCGACTCCGTTCTGAAACTCGATCCTCGATTGATGATCAAAAACCCGGTGATGTTCGTTGTTGAAGTCGGCGCGGTCATCACTCTTGTCGTACTTGTCTCGAATCTCGTCCAGCATCATGGGGAGTTCCGATTCGGACTACAGATCACGCTGTGGCTGTGGTTCACGGTACTTTTCGCCAATTTTGCCGAAGCTATGGCCGAGGGCCGCGGAAAAGCGCAAGCGGAAACTTTGCGCAAAGCGCGTGCGGAGACCGAGGCGCGGAAACTGCATGAGGATGGAACAACGGAGATGCTGCCGAGTTCGAGGCTGCGCGCCGGCGATGTCGTGCTGGTCGCCGCGTGCGAATTCATTCCCGGCGACGGTGAAGTCATCGAAGGCGTCGCATCGGTTGATGAATCTGCAATCACCGGCGAGTCCGCGCCGGTCATCCGGGAGTCGGGCGGCGACCGCTCAGCAGTAACCGGCGGAACACGCGTCCTCTCCGACGAAATCAAGGTGCGCATCACGTCGAACCCCGGCGAGACTTTCCTTGACCGCATGATCAGCCTGGTCGAAGGAGCCTCGCGCCAGAAAACACCCAACGAAATCGCGCTGAATATTCTTCTTGCCGGCCTAACGATCATATTTCTACTTGCCGTTGTGACGCTGCAACCCTTCGCCATTTATTCGGGGGCGCCGCAAAGTATCTTTGCGCTTATTTCGCTGCTTGTCTGCTTGATTCCGACGACCATCGGCGGACTCCTCTCCGCGATCGGCATTGCCGGAATGGATCGGCTGATCCAGCGAAACGTTATCGCCATGTCCGGCCGCGCCGTCGAAGCCGCTGGCGACGTGGACGTCCTGCTGCTCGACAAAACCGGCACGATCACGCTCGGCAATCGTGAGGCCACGGCGTTCCACGCCGCACCCGGCGTCACCGAGGTCGATCTGGCAAACGCCGCGCAACTCGCCTCCTTTGCCGATGAAACTCCGGAGGGCCGCTCGATTGTTGTACTCGCCAAGGAAAAATACGGTCTGCGCGGCCGAGAACTTGCGCCACACAATCCCCTATTCATTCCCTTCTCCGCGCAAACTCGGATGTCTGGCGTGGATATGGACGGCCGCGAAATCCGCAAGGGCGCACCTGAAGCCATCAAACGCTACATCGCGGAAAAGGGCCAGGAAGTACCGCAGGAAGTGCAAGCGCACGTTGACCGAGTGGCGAAATCCGGCGGCACGCCGCTGCTGGTCGCTGCAAATTTCCGGGTCTACGGCACCATTGAGCTCACCGACATCGTCAAGGGAGGCATCCGCGAGCGCTTCGATCACCTGCGCGCCATGGGCATTCGCACGATGATGATTACGGGCGACAATCCGCTTACCGCCGCGGCTATCGCCCGTCAGGCCGGCGTGGACGATTTTCTTGCCGAAGCCAAGCCCGAAGACAAAATGGCGTTGATTCGCCATGAACAAGCCAAGGGAAAACTTGTCGCCATGACCGGCGACGGCACGAACGACGCGCCGGCGCTCGCGCAAGCCGATGTCGGCGTCGCGATGAACACCGGCACGCAAGCCGCGAAGGAAGCCGGCAACATGGTGGACCTGGACTCCAATCCGACGAAGCTCATCGAGATTGTCGAGATTGGAAAGCAGCTGCTCATCACTCGCGGGGCGCTCACCACTTTCTCCGTGGCCAACGACGTCGCCAAATATTTCGCGATCATCCCCGCGATGTTCGCCGGCACATTTCCGCTGCTGGGCGCGCTCAACGTGATGAAGCTTCGTACGCCGGAATCCGCGATTCTTTCCGCGGTGATTTTCAACGCGCTGATCATCATCGGCCTGATTCCACTGGCGCTGCGCGGCGTGCGTTATCGCCCGCTGGGAGCAGCTGCGTTGCTGCGACGCAATATGTTCATTTATGGGCTCGGAGGCGTGATTGCGCCGTTCCTGGGTATCAAGCTGATCGACATTCTGGTTTCGTGGCTGCGGTTGGCGTAAGGGATCCTATGAAAAAAGAATTCATCCTGGCATTGCGATTCACGCTGGTGACTACCCTGGTTTTCGGGTTGCTCTACCCACTCGGAGTGACGGGGCTCAGCAAGTTGCTCTTTCCAAAACAAGCCGCCGGAAGCCTCATCGAGAAAAACGGCAGCGTTGTCGGCTCGAAATTAATCGGCCAGACTTTCATTTCCGAAAAATATTTTCATTCGCGGCCGTCGGCTGCAGGCAACGGCTACGATGCCAGCGCGTCCAGCGCCTCAAATCTGGCGCCCACGAATCAAGCGTTGGTAGACCGAGTGAAATCCGATGTTGCCAAGCTGCAACAGGAAAATCCCGGTGCGGCCATTCCCGCCGATCTCGTGACCGCTTCCGGCTCCGGCCTCGATCCCGATATTTCTCCCGCAGCCGCTGACTTCCAGATTCCACGGGTTGCCAAGGCTCGCGGCCTGAGCGCGGATTCAGTCAAAGCGCTGGTAGCCCGCCATACGCTTGGCCGAAGCTGGGGAATTTTCGGCGAGCCCCGTGTAAACGTCCTCGAATTGAATCTGGATCTCGATTCGTTGAAGTAGCAGAGGTTTTCGTTGAGGCCGGTGGCGGGCCGCCCCGCCATCCGCTTCGTTTTACTTCGCCCCTTTTCCCGAGCTCTTCGCCAGCGGCTTCGGCGGTTGGAACCGATAACCCACCCACGGTTCCGTCAAAACAAATTTCGGCTGCGCCGGATCTTTTTCAATTTTTTTCCGCAACTGGTTAATCACTACGCGCAAATTCTCGGTCTCTTCTCCGTATTCCGGGCCCCAAACGGCTTGCAGCAGCCGCCGGTGCGACACGGGCTTTCCCTGTTGGGCGATCAGATGCTTCAGTACTTCAAACTCTTTCGGCGCCAAGTGCACCTCTTCTCCCATCGCGGTCACCTGGCGCGATTCGAAATCCACCGAAAGCTCTTTCGACTGAAACGCCGGAATCGCCTCCGCGCTCGAATGCCGCCGGAGCGAAGCTCGGACGCGGGCCAGCAGTTCTTCAATGCCGAAGGGCTTGGTGACGTAATCGTCGGCTCCGGCGTCCAGCGCCACCACTTTGTCGCGTTCCGCGTTGCGCACCGTCAGCATGATGATCGGGGCGGCTGTGAAGCGCCGCAATTCGCGGCAGGTCTCTATACCCGACATTCCTGGCAAATTCACATCCAGCAGAATCAGATCCGGCTTCACCTTGCTTGCCAGTTCCAGCGCCTCTTCCCCGCTTCCCGCTTCCACAAATTCGTAGCCGCGAAACGCCAGCGTCGAGCGCAACACGCGCCGGATTTGGGGCTCGTCGTCCACCACCAGGATGCTCGCAGGATTCATCGATTTTCGCTCCGAAGGGCAACGGGCAACGTAAAGGAGAAAACAGACCCGGAATTGAGCTGGCTGGTCACCGAAATTGTGCCGCCATGCGCCGTTACGATAGCCTTGGCAATCGGCAACCCCATCCCTGTTCCGCGCACCTGATATCGCTGGTCCTTGCCGCGGTAAAACTTGTCGAAGATCAGCCCTTGTTCAAAGGGATCGATCCCCGGACCGCGGTCCGCCACGCTCACTGTAACCATATCGCCCGTTTCTTCCGCCGTGATGGTAATTGGATGTTCCCGCTTGGAATAAAGATTCGCGTTGTCCACCAGTTGGACCAGAATATCCTTTGAAAGTTCCAGGTCCGCCCGCACCAGGGGCAGTTCCTCGCTCACATTCAGGATGATCCTTCGATCCCCAAGCGCTTTCCGCAAATGCCCCAGCGCCGCCTCCACCAGCGTCGGAATCGCCACCGGTTGCAGATGTAGCTCAAACTCGCCGGACTCGAGTTTGGCCATTTCCGCGGCCTCCTCCACCAGATGATTCAGCCGGTCGCACTCTTCGTTGACAATCGTCAGCAGCTCTCTCTGTTGTTGCGGATCCCGGCCCGCCGACGCCAGCAAATCAGTCGCCGCCGCCTTGATGGCCGTAAGAGGGGTACGAAAATCGTGTGCAATCGAATCCAGAAGTGCGGACTTCAGGCGCTCGCCCTGTCGCTCCGCTTCGGTTTCGCTCAACTGCTCCACCGCCCGCGCGCGTTCCATCGCGATGGCCACCAGCGAGCCGATCGCGTCGAGCGTCTGCCGCGAAAGGACCGCCCCAGAAATGCCGAGGCTCCCGATCGGCTTGACGCCCAGCCGCACCGGAACGAAATGCAAAAGCCGCGCCGGATCCGTGTTCGTCTCGTCCAGAACGTACGCGGCCTTCATCTTCTCTTCGTCGATTTGAGCGGCGCCGTATCCGGAACGGTAAAACTTGTCCTTCTGCGGAACAAACAGATCCGCAGCGCCCGCCTCAAAACATTCGACGATGTGATTTGGAATCGCGTTCATCAACTGAATAACGTTTCCCTCCCCCAGCAGTTTCTCGCTGAAGGAATACAGCCTCTCCACTTCGCGCCGCCGGTTGTGCGCCGCGTCCGCCTCTTTTCGAATGCGCGCCGAAAGCTGGCTGCCCATGATGGAAGTGATCAGGAATGCCCCAAGCGCCACCCAGTTCTGCGGATCCGCGATCGTGAACGTTCTTACCGGAGGAAGGAAAAAATAATTGAGCAGCAGCATCGCGCTGAACGACATAAAAATCGCCACCACCATGCCCCATGCCGCGGAAACTGCTAAAATTGCCAATAGAAACGACAGCGCCGCCGTCGTCTGGTTGACGTGCAGAAATCGCGTATATCCAAAGGTGATGGAAATCAACAGGATCGCGGCGACGGCGAATCCGATTCCGCGGCCCGAGATGAATCGCACCATGCTTTTATTGTAACCCGGGACGATTTCGAAGACTGGAGCACAGTTTAACTTGCCCAAGAAGCCCGAAGAGTGGCTGGAAGTGGCCTCGCCCTCGCCCAACTCGCGGGGGATTTTCAAACTGTTCCTGGGCTACGCTCCTGGTGTCGGCAAGACTTACAGCATGTTGAGCGAGGCCATCCGGCGCAAAAGCCGCGGTGAAGACGTCGTCATCGGCATCATCGAAACCCACGGCCGCAAGGGCATCCAGGAACTTGCCGCACAGTTGGAACCGGTTCCCCGCAAAAAAATAACTTACAAGGGCACGCCGTTCGAAGAGATGGACATTGACGCCATCCTCACCCGCCGGCCCGGCGTCGTCCTCGTCGACGAACTCGCGCACACCAATATTCCGGGCAGCCGCCACCGCAAGCGCTACGAAGATGTGCAGGAACTGCTGGCCGCGAAGATCGACGTTGTTTCCACGCTCAACATCCAGCACATCGAAAGCATTGCCCCAACGGTCCGCGCCATCACGGGAGTCACCGTGCGGGAAACCGTCCCTGATTGGGTTCCGCTGAGCGCAACGGAAACGGTGATGGTCGATCTCACGCCTGAAGCGCTGGTCAATCGGATGCGCCGCGGCGACGTTTACGGCAAAGAGAAAGTGGAGCAGTCCCTGAAGAATTTCTTTCGCCGCGGCAACCTGATTGCCCTACGCGAGCTTGCCCTCCGGCAGGTGGCCGAGCAGGTGGACCGCAGCCTGGAAACCTACATGGACGCGAAGCAGATTCGCGAAAACTGGGGCGTCCGCGAACGCCTGGCGGTGTGTGTTTCCGGCAGCCCGACGGGGCAATACCTGATCGCGCGCGCAGCGCGCATGGCCCGGCGTCTGGATGCCGAACTTTACGTCGTCCACGTTTTGCGCGAATTCGCCACCCGTGAAGAAGACCCCAAGATTCTGGAAGCCAATTTGCGCTTTGCGGAGAATCTGGGAGCATTGGTCGTCCGTCTAAAGGGCCGGAGTGTCGCCGACGCGATCGCCGACTTCGTCCGCTCCAAACACATCACACAAGTAATTTTTGGGCGGGCGCTGGTGCGCGATTGGAAAAAATTTCTTTATCTCAGCGTAGTTCACCGCTTTCTGCGCGAATCACCGGCTGTGGACATCCACATCGTCACCCAGGAACCCGAAGTGGATTGAGCAGTTTCCCCTCTCGCTTCCGGAGATTCATCCACAAAGCATTCACAGTTTTCCACAGACATACCTCTTACCGCCGCGGCCCCGGCGCACTAGAATGCCGCAAAACTCAAAGACGGGGAGGAGGATTGATGCTGTTCGCCACCGTGTCTCGCGGCAAGAATTTCGGAACCCGGCTACTCCCACACCGCTTCAAAGACGATCGCTATCACGTCCGGCTGGGTAAGCAGGGCCCATATATTCCCATCACCGACCACCGCGACATCCCCTCCTACCTCGCCAACGGCTATTCGCTGGAGATGAGCAACAAAGCGGAAAAACACAATCCGACTCTCATCCGGCCCGAATCCATCCAGGGCTGGAGCAAGAACTTCTAGTCACCCTGGGAACGCCATTCTCCCGAATGGCGTTCCATCTCGGTGCTCTGTCGTAAACGAGCAAAGACCTCATCGGCTGAATCACTGAAAATGGTCAGTTCCCAGACCGTGTGGATTATCGGAAAATGCGGGCCAACAGGGGGAAGTATCTTCTGAATTCCGCCTTGCAGACTAACTACTCACTTGCAGCTTGCGGAGTGTGAAAAGTCCTAGCGGGAGCAATCCCGCCAGGAGCAGGGCGAACGTGGCGGGTTCCGGGACGCCAGTGGTGCCACCACCGCCGCCGTTTCCACCCGTACCGCCAGTCCCACCCGTGCCTCCAGTGCCGCCGTTCAAACCGCTGATGCTGGCCGCGCAAGTGTTGGAGATGGTGTTGTCGCCGGCAAAGGTAACGTCACCCGTTGAGGCCAGTAGTCTACCGCAACTATCGGTTACGCCAGTGGTAGTGATGCTTGTGCCTGCGAGAACATTTCCCAGCATCACACCGGAGAGGGCCGCGGAGCTACCGATATCCCAATACACGCCGGCGTTCGTGGCGTCGAGGCCAGGCGCGAACATGACGACGCCCGAGGAGGTCAGCGAACTCCCGATGAAAACCCAGCTAGGATTGGTGACGCCAAGAGTGTTTGTGAGGGTGAGAGTTCCCGTCAAATCAGCCGCGCCAATATTGTAGACACCCGGATTGAGGCTGACAGCGTTCAGGTTGCTCTGCGCCGTACCGACGGAGGCCAAGCCTCCCAGAATCGTCAACGCATTGGTGAGCCCAGCCTGAGCCATCGCAGCGGTCGCATCACCGGCATGCTGCGTCCCACCCGTTAGGGTGAAGGTCAGCGGGCTAGCTATGGTGATCGAGGCAGCCGGGGAGACACCTACATTCCCGGCAATGGTGTCGTTGCCTGCCGCGAAGCTGACCACCGGCGTGCCACCCAAAACCGCAAACGAACTCAAATCAGGCCCAAGGACATCGTCGGCACGAGCACGAGGCACGCACAAAGGAAGAATTAACGCTAGAGCGGTGAAAGAAATCAGAGGAACTTTCATTTGGCCACCTTGCTGGGAAGGTTTGCCGTAATCGCTCCATCAGTGAGGCTGCGCGTTCAGAGCGGACTAAGGCAGGCAAAGCTTACTAACTGCTGACGGAGGTGTCTGTGCAGTTTTGAACAAGCAAACTCTTAAAACCCTCATCCGCTCCAAGAGGGAACGCTTGGGTGGGCTAGTTCGCGCGGTAGGCAACAGCTTTTTGTTTGGCTTTTCCAAGCCCTTCGATAAAAAGTTCCACAACATCCCCTGGTTTCAGGTACTGCGGCGGTTTCATTCCCAGCCCCACGCCTTCGGGAGTGCCCGTCGAAACCACGTCGCCCGGCAGCAG
>DATLVJ010000583.1:0-2817 GCA_035577585.1 Candidatus Limnocylindrales bacterium | reverse complement strand
CATTTTTCACGGCTGCCCCGTAGCCTACGTGGAAGTGGTCGAAAACGTCGCGCAAGCCCTCCTCGAAGTCCACCCTACCGTCCTCGCCGCCGTCCCACGCTTCTTCGAAAAAATCTACGCCCGCCTGATGGAGCAGGGAAGCAAGTCCACTGGCGCAAGACGCAAAATATTCGATTTCGCCATGCAGGCCGCCCGCGAATCCGCTGCCTGGCGCTGCGGCGAAAAATCTGCCAACCTCGCCGTTCGCGTGAAGTGGGCCATCGCCGACAAGCTGGTTTATTCCAAGATTCGCGCGGGAACCGGCGGTCAGCTTCGCACCATTCTTTCCGGCGGAGCTCCGCTCTCCAAAGACCTCTGCGAATTTTTCTGGGCGGTTGGCATTCCCATCTATCAGGGCTATGGCCTGACGGAGACTTCTCCCGTTCTCACCAGCAACCACCCGCATAATCGTGCCGGCAGCTCCGGCCTTCCGATCCGCAACGTCCAGATCCGCATCGCCGATGATGGCGAAATCCTCGCCAAAGGTCCTTGCGTCATGCAGGGCTATTTCAAATCTCCCGAAGCCACCCGCGAAGTTCTTTCCGACGACGGCTGGTTCAAAACCGGTGACATCGGCTATCTCGATAAGGACAACTACCTCTTCATCACCGATCGCAAAAAAGATCTCCTCAAAACTGCCGCCGGAAAATTCGTTGCTCCGCAGCCCATCGAAAACACCCTGAAAACCAGTCCCTATATCCTCAATGCCGTGGTCGTCGGCGATCAACGCAAATTCGTCGTCGCCCTAATCGTCCCCAATCCTGTCACCGTCTCCGCAAGACTCGCCGAAGACGGCCTGAAATTCTCCTCCAACGGTGAACTCTCCGCCCATCCAGCCACTTATGCCCTCATCGAAAAGGAAGTCGCTCGCCTCACCACCCATCTCGCCACCTACGAAACCATCAAACGCTTCGCACTCCTCGCCGCCGACTTCACCTTTGATGGCGGCAGCCTCACCTTCACCATGAAACTCAAACGCCGCGTCGTCGAACAGCAATTCGCCGACCTCATCGACAAACTCTACGCCGACGTAGCCGAACCCCGCCCAGTGCTGTAGTCTCGCTTACCAGCGACCTTCAGGCTTGCCCTCACAAAGGAATGGGTCACCTGTGATCCTTCTTTTCTCTTGTAGAGGCGGGGTTCGCCCCGCCCTCTTGGGTATTTCTTCTCCCGATCTGTCCTTCCGTCTCCCCTGGGCGAAGCCGATTTTTTCTGACGTTCGTGCCGCACGAACATCGGCCCCGGCGGCAATCCAATTGCCTCCCCGCATGCGAAACGGAATTCGCCGTGTCGTTTTCAATGGGTCCATCGGAAAACAAGATCGGGCGCCCCGAACAATCTCGCGGCGCCCGATTCTTCGTCTCGTCTGGAAACTACTACTCGCCATCTCCCGCAACAGGCAGCACTTCGGTTCCCTCCTTCTGCACTGCCTCCAGTTCCCTCGGATCGATCCCAAGCGCCTGCAGCAGCGTCGCCGCCACCTGCGAAGTCGCCACCGGTGTCTTCACCACCCGCCCACTGAACTCCGGATTCGACACGATCAGCCCGACGTGCGTATCCCCGATGCTGAACCCGCCGTGCTCCGCGTTTTTCTTCGACGAAGTGGTATAGATCGTCCCGTAAATCGGCTGCACGATAATGTCCGGCGTCCGCGTGTCCGTCAGCGGGTCCCGGAATCTCAGTTTCAGTTCTTCACCCGACATCACTTCTTCAATGAAAAGTTCATTCGCATGTGCGTTGAAATAGTCCGCCACGGTTTTGGTCTGGCTCTGATCCGGCAGCCACACCAGCGCAATGTCGTCGTCCATCACGAAACCGCAGGGCCCGGAAGCGCAATTGTTGCCCGCGTCGTTGATCAGAATGCCGACCGGATTGCTGTTGTCCAGGGCGAATACCAGGTCGGCGAAATGGCCGGGCTTTTTCGTCTTCACTGGATTAATCGGCGATTGTCCATGCTTCGCGCTGACGATGAACAGGGTCGAATCGTAAATCCCTGCCGCTTTCAGCCCTCTGATCATCCGCCCCAGCGCCCCATCCACATAGTTCAATCCGAAGTTCAAAACCGCGCTTGGCGTTCCGCTGCCGTCGAGATAACCGCCCGGCTGCCCGTTGATCGTTGGATCCGTGTCCACCGTGCAGCTGCCGTCTTTGTTATCCGTCGCCAGCTTTTGGCCAACGCTCACTGCCTGGAAGTTCATTCCAAAAACTTCGGGAATCCCCACCTTCTTCGACCCGTCATGCGTCAGTCCCTTGATCTCGTTGAGAATTGCCTGCACCTTCAGCTCATCATTGTTCGCCGTGCACACCACGCTCACCGTGGCATCGAACCCTGGCGCATTTGTGATTTCCGGTGTGAAGAGGTCATCCACGCCTTTCCCGGACGGCCCATTCACCAGATCATACGCTGGGTGCTTGTCCGCCCATGCGGTGCGTCCTCCTTCGGCCTTCACCACTTCGAAAATCGTGTTGCTCTGCATCGCGTCGTGCGGGAAAAACGGCGCGCACTTGCCCTGGGCGTTGATGAACCGCGGCAGCTTCGCCGGATCGATCACGTTTTTCGAAATATTATTTGCGTCATAAACGTCAATCGTCTCGTCGAACACTTGCATGTTCCCCTGCTGTCCCTGGCACGCCGTGTTCGATGGATCGAAAATCCCCCGGTTGTAGCTCACGTCGTAAAACAACCCATGGCTGATCGGAGAACCGCCCGTCACCAGTGCCAGCAATCCCGGAAACGAATCGGAGTTCGCCGGAGTCCGCGCGTTTGAATACGTAATC
>DATLVJ010000582.1:0-7207 GCA_035577585.1 Candidatus Limnocylindrales bacterium | reverse complement strand
ATCTCGGACAGCGTCGGATAGTTGAACACCAATTCGATGAACTCATCAATCGTCAATCCTCTGTCCAGCACCATCATTCCAACGTGAATCAGCTCCGTCGCCGATTCTCCAATTATGCTCATGCCCAGAAGTTTCCGGTCCGCCCGCGCGAAAATCAGCTTCAACATTCCCGCTGTGTCACCCATAATGTGTCCGCGAGCGTTGTTTTCATAGCGCGCCCGCCCCACGCAATAGTCGATTTTCTTTTCCTTGCAGCTTTCTTCCGTTTCGCCCGCCGCTGAAATTTCCGGAATCGTGTATACCCCCATCGGCAAGAGCGATGCCACCCGCTGCTTGTACTTCAATCCAAACGCATGGCACACTGCCACGCGCCCCTGCTCCATCGAAGTGGACGCCAGCGCCGGAAATCCAATTACGTCCCCGGCCGCATAAATGTGCGTCACCGGCGTCCGGAAATTCTCATCCACCCCGATATATCCTTTGTCGTTCAGTGCCAGCCCCGCCTTCTCCAGCGCCAGTCCGTCCACCGCCGCTCGCCGCCCCGCCGCAAACAGCGCCGCATCTGTCTCCAGTACCTTCCCGCTCTTCATCGTCAACCGCGAACCGGTCGCCGTATTCTCCGCCTTCACCGGCCGCTCGTTGAACCACAGATGCATCCCCAACGAAGCAAACCGGTCGCGCAACCGCTCTGAAATCTCCGTGTCCAGAAACGGCAACAATTTGTCGCGACCATCCACCAGAGTCACATCCACTCCCAGTGCCATGAATATCGACGCGTACTCACACCCGATCACTCCACCGCCAATCACCGCCAGGCTCTTCGGTATCCGATCCATCTGCAAAAACGTATCCGAGTCAAACGTATGAACGTCATCAAACGCAATTTCCGCCGGCCGGTGTGGCTTCGATCCCGTGGAAATCAGAATCACTTCCCCGCGCACGTGCCGCGTTCCTTTTGAACTGCTGACCACCACCGTGTGCTCGTCTTCAAACGCCGCCTGTCCACGCACCAGTTCGATTTTGTGCAACTCCAGGTTCTTCAGGATTCGCGAACGCTCCATCTCCACCACCGCGCGCTCGTGGTGCATGAAATCCTGCACTGTCAGGTTCTCCTTCAACGAATAATCGATTCCATACAAACCGCGCTGCTTCAACCCCGAAAAATAAAGCGCCGACTCCCGCAAGGTCTTGCTCGGCACAGTGCCGGTATTGATGCAACTCCCTCCCACAGCAGACGCGCGTTCCACTACCGCCACTCGCTTACCAAAATAAGCGGCCTGCGCCCCGGCCTTCTCGCCCGCCGGCCCACAACCCAGCACCACCAGATCAAATAAATCAGCAGCAGCCACAGCGTCCTCCGCAAAACTCCGAATCACCCGTCCAAGCGACTCAACTTCTCCGCCATCCGCCACGATTGTAGAAGAAAACCAAACCCCGTGACCACAATCCTTCGTAAACTGTATTCCCCGGGTAGCGGCCACCTTCAGGTGGCCGCGAATGCATCTGTGAATCCTTCCCTTCTCGGCCTACGAGCCGTCATTCCCTCCACCACCATCCATACGTTCCTCCCGACAAACGGATGTGACGCCCTCACTTGCGCCCCGCTTGCGTCTTTGATGTGATACTCCCATGCATCTTCCCCCGATTGTGCGTTGGGCCACCGGAATTCGCTGGCAATGGAAGGTTTTTATTCCGATTATCGCGGTGCTGCTGCTCAGCGTCATCGCAATCGCCTCGGTCCTGGAAACCCTCGGGATTCAAGAATCGCAATTTATCCTCATCGCGTCCGTCTGCTTCGCCATTCTCCTCTGCTTCGTTCTGCTCTCCGTCTTGCTCGTTCTTGTCGAACGCCCCCTCGAAGACCTCATGGACACGATCGCCCGGGTCCGGAGCGGTGATTTATCCGCGCGAGTGTCGTTCGCGCAGCGCCGCGACGACATCGGCCAACTCGGTCGCCAGTTCAATGAAATGATCGAACAACTCGAACGCAATCGCGGCGAAATCGAGGAATTTCACCGCCGTGAAATGGGCCGCGCCGAGCATCTCGCCACCCTCGGCGAACTTGCGGCCGGACTGGCCCACGAAATTCGTAATCCTCTCGCGGGCATCGCCGGCGTTGTGGAAGTGATGGGGAAAGAACTCCCTGTCGATAGCGCCAGCCGCGCGGTCCTCGGCGACGTCCGGAACGAAATTTTCCATATTCAGAACATCCTGAACGACCTTCTCTCCTACGCGCGTCCAAGGCCTCCGACTTTTCATCCGGCCGACCTCAACGTCACCATCGAGCAAGCCGTCTTGCTTGCCCGTCAACAGGCCCGCACGCGTCCCGTGCAAATCCTTTTTACGCCGAATCCTTCCCTTCCACCGGTAACCCACGATCCCGCGCTCATTCAGCAAGTCGTCCTGAATCTCGCGCTCAATGGAATCCAGGCGATTCCCGGAGAGGGCGCCGTGGATATCGCAATTACTCGTGAAGGCTCCCACGCCCTCATCCGCGTCAAAGACAACGGCAAAGGCATCTCTCCCGATTCCCTCCCGAAAATCTTTCGCCCTTTCTTTACCACTCGCAAGGAAGGCACCGGCCTGGGTCTTTCCCTCGCCAGCGGAATCGTCCAGTCCCACGGCGGCAATATCGAAGCCAGCAGCACCCTCGGCCAAGGCACCCAGTTCCGCATCCATCTGCCCATCGAACGTCCGAAATCAAGTCTCCCCAGCAGTGCAGGCCCTTCCGCAGGATGATAAAGTGAACCTATGCCCCAAAAGAGAATTCTAATAGTGGATGACGATAAGCTCGTCCGCTGGACTCTCACCCAGAAATGCACCGAGTTCGGTTATTTCTCTCTCGAAGCCTCCTCCGGTGAAGAAGCCTTGCGTATGCTTCAGACTGATCCCGTTGACGCCATCCTGCTCGACGTTCACCTGCCCGACCTCAACGGCATCGGAGTGCTCGAAAAACTCAAGCAAGCTGGTGAAACTCGCAGCGTCATCATGATGACTGCCGATCCCCAGCTCGACGACGTGAAAGCCGCTCTCCGCCTCGGTGCCTACGATTTCGTCAGTAAACCCATCAACTTCGATGAGCTCAGCGTCACCCTGCAGAATGCCCTCGACGCCGGCGAACTTCGCACCGAAGTCGAAACCCTGCGAGATGAAGTACGCCGCCGTGCCGGCTACCACGACGTCGTCGGCGTTTCCCGAAAAATCACCGAGCTGATGAAGTTCGTCTACAAAGTCGCCGCCAGCGAAGCCGCTACGATTCTCATTCAGGGCGAAAGCGGCACCGGCAAGGACCTTGTCGCCAAGGCCATCCATTACCGCAGCCACCGCACCCAACGCCCGTTTGTTGCCATCAACTGTTCCGCCATTCCCGAAACCCTGATGGAAGCCGAACTTTTCGGCCACGAAAAGGGCGCCTTCACAGACGCCAAAGCCATGAAGAAGGGTCTTTTCGAAGTCGCCGACGGCGGGACGCTTTTTCTCGATGAGATCGGCGAACTCTCTCCCCTGCTCCAGGCAAAACTCCTCCGCGTCCTCGAGGATCAGGTCATCCGCCGCGTCGGCGGCGTCCGAGATATTCAGGTTGAAGTCCGCGTCATCGCGGCTTCCAATCGCGACCTCGACCGCGAAGTCCGGGAAGGCCGCTTCCGCCAGGATTTGTACTACCGTCTCGCCATCATTTCCATCTTTCTTCCCACTCTCCGCGAGCGTAAAGAAGACATCCCTCCCCTTATCGATTTTTTTCTCGCCCACTACAATCGGAAATTCCGCAAATCCGTTCAGGGGATTTCCGAGGAGACCCGCCGCCTGCTTTTGAACTACGATTGGCCGGGAAACGTCCGCGAACTGAAAAACGCCCTCGAGCGGGCGATGATCCTCGAAGAAGGCAACCTCCTGAAGCCCGATGATTTGCCTTTTTCTGTCGCCAGCGGTCGCAGCGGTCCGGTCCTGGCCGACAAATCGGCGGGAGCTCCAGTTGAGTCGCAGCCCGCTCCCGGGAAGCGCCGCCTGCCGCCGCTTTCCATTCCCGAGGGCGGCACTTCGCTCGAAGATGTCGAGCACGCTCTGGTCGCACTAGCTCTGCAGCAGTCTCACGGCAACCAGATCAAGGCCGCGAAACTTCTCAGCATCAGCCGCGATGCTCTACGCTACAAGATGAAAAAATTCGGACTCGGTCACCCCGAAGAAGAAGAACCCGCCGCACCTGCGAATCCGTGACATTGCATCACATTGGCCCTGGGTGAGAAAACTCGGGGCGGTGTGAAAACCCGCAACCTTTCAATCTCCCGCTTTTGCGATCCCTCGCCAACTTCCCACAAGTTGCTTATTATGAGTGAGTTATTCGACCAAGGAATTTACCCCCAATGGGAACTCCACCTGCTTCTCTTATCCATGCACAGCATTTAGGCAATGGAGCGATTGTCAAAAAGCGGTGCAGTGGGCGTTCCTTTTTCGGCGTTCGGGCTCGCGGTGAAGGCTCGAAAGGATGCGCCGAGAAAGGGGCGCCCACAAAAAAATCTTCTAGCCGTAAGAGTTTGGCAGCGGCCAGCACCGATGATAACGACGCAGTGCGAATGAGCCTGCGAACACCCTAAGAAGGGCTTATAACTCGGCTGGCCGCTGTCCTTGTGTTAATCCGAAAATTTTGATTCCTCGGGAACTCCTCTCGCATTTCCGAAGTTGTTCTTTCCACTCAACTACTGGTCATTCGGCGCAGATTTCTGGGGCACTTGGCTCATTTTCCACAAACATTTCCCCCTCCTGACCATAAGCCCCGTGTTCTCAGAACCCTAAGAAAAGCTTGGCGTGGAGCCTCTCTTGCTCTTTCCAGATGTAGCTAAAAATCAATGATTTGAGGGATTCAACGCTCAGTACCGAAAGATTTGTTCTTCTAGGAGGTTGCTATGCCGCAAGTAATGGTTTCAAAAGAAAAGACCAACACGGACCATATAAATCGCGTGTCCATCAGCAAGATCATGGTCACGACGGATTTCTCCGAGATATCCGATCGTGCCCTAGATTATGCCATCGCTCTGGCGCGTCGTTACGACGCCCGCATCTATCTCGCCCATGTCATCACCCCGGATCCGTTCCAGTTCGCCGAGCCCCAGCTTGCCCAGGCCACCTATGAAAAAGTTCGCCAGTCCGCGGAAGAAGGGATCACGAACATTCTCATTTCCGGAAAGCTTCGCGGAGTTCCCCACGAAGTATTGCTGGAAGAAGGAAACGTCTGGCCGAACCTGGAATTGTTGGTCGCCCGGAATGAGATCGACTTGTTGGTCGTCGGAACTCATGGCCGTGGCAAGATCCAGAAACTTCTTATCGGATCGGTCGCCGAAGAAATCTTCCGCAAGACCGATTGTGCCGTCTTGACCGTCGGCCCCGCCGTCATGAGCCCAAACCTAAAAGAAGTGGAACTGAATCACATCCTGTTCGCCACGGACTTTGGCCCCGGCGCGGAAAAAGCCGCTGCTTACGCCTTCTCGCTCGCTCAGGAGCACAACGCCACACTCACCTTGCTGCATGTCATAGAGAGTGCCGCTGCTTACACCGAAGAGGGCGTCGCCCGTCAACGCGAACTCAATGTGGTTCGGATGAAGCAGCTGATGCCCGCGGGTACCGAGAATTGGTGCAAGCCTGATTTTCGTGCCACGTTCGGAGCGCCAGTCGAGGAAATCCTGATCGCAGCCCGTGAATCCAAGGCTGACCTGATTGTCATGGGCGCCAAGGCCCGCAAGAGCCTCGCCGGTCACGCTCCTCTGACGATCGCTTACAACGTCGTGACCAAGGCCACTTGCCCAGTCCTTACAGTTCGCGGCTAGTTTTTGGTTCTGTAACCAGGGAGCGGAATCCCCCGACCAGGATCCGCATCCGTTTCACTAGGCGGCGCCGTCTCCTCCCCAGTAGATACGCGCCGCCTCTACTCTTCCCATCTTCTCTCTGTGAACTCTGCGCTCCGCCTCGGTGCTCTCTGTGTGAACTCTTTCCTTCCTTCTTTCACTAGCTCGCTCCCTTTGAAAATTCTTCCGCACTTCCGCATTGCTTCCCCAACCACTTTCTTCATAAAGTATTTCCCATGGCACCCGCATCCTCCGCTCTCGGCCCTCCCCGCGTCGTCAACATCGAGGATCTTCGCCGCCTCGCCCAGCGCCGCCTCCCTCGCCCCGTCTTCGATTACCTCGATGGAGGCGCCGACGACGAATCCACGCTCCGCGAAAATTCCCGCGCCTTCAACGAAATCCTCTTCCGCCCCCGCAACGCCGTTGCCTTCGACAACTGCGATCTCAGCGTCCGCGTCCTCGGCCACGATCTCGCGTTTCCCGGCCTTCTAGCGCCAGTAGGCTACAGCCGCCTGATGCATCCTGGCGGTGAAGTTGCCGCTGCAAAAGCCGCCGGTGAAGCCGGCACCGGTTACATCCTCTCCACGATTTCCGGCCACAAACTGGAAAATGTAAAAGCCGCCACCAAGGGCCCCGCCTGGTATCAGCTCTATCTTTTGGGTGGCCGCGCCGCCGCCGAAGCCGGCATCGACCGCGCCCGCCGCGCCGGCTTCTCCGCCCTCGTCATAACCGTGGACACGCCCGTGGCCGGAATGCGCGAACGCGATCCGCGCAACGGCATGAAGCAGCTTCTGGGCAACTCGCGCTTCGCCAAGCTGCCTTTTTTCCTTCCCTTTCTTTCCCATCCGCGCTGGCTGGCTGCGTTTCTCGCCGATGGCGGAGTCCCCAAACTCGAAAACATCACAATCCCCGGTGAAGGCCCCATGCGGTTGGTGGACGTAGCCGCCGCCCTCGCCGACGCCGCCGTCAGCTGGAACGACTTGAAGTGGATTCGAAAAGTCTGGCCCGGCCCGATCGTCGTGAAAGGCTTGCTCACGGGAGACGACGCTCGCCGCGCCGTTGACGAAGGCGTCGCCGCCGTTGTCGTCTCAAATCACGGTGGCCGTCAACTCGATACCGTCTATCCCACAATCCGCGCGCTTCCCGAAATCGTCGCCGCCGTAAACGGCCGCACCGAAGTCCTGATGGATGGCGGCATCCGCCGTGGCGCCGACATCGTCAAAGCCATCTGCCTTGGCGCCCGCGCCGTTCTCATAGGCCGCGCCTACGCCTACGGCATGGCCGCCGCTGGCTATCCCGGCGTCCTCCGCGCCCTCGAAATCCTCCGCGCTGACGTCGACCGAACTCTCCGCCTCCTCGGCTGCCCCTCC
>DATLVJ010000581.1:0-2044 GCA_035577585.1 Candidatus Limnocylindrales bacterium | reverse complement strand
CAACGGGTTGCCAACCGGCGCGTTCACAACCGGCAAACCAATCGGGTTGATATACCCTCGGAGCGACCACGCATCGTTCCAGAAGAGGTTCGAGTCGATGGTGAGACCGGCGGCTAGCAAGTCGATCCTCATCTGCGGATTAATGGCCGAATTGCCGTTGTTCGAGAGAATGTTGTTCACGATCTTGTGCAGACTTCCATAGACCACTATGCCGTAGTTCCCGTTATCCACAATCGTGTTCTCTTCCACCACCACGCCCGCTGGCGCGGGGTAAAGCTGCACACCCATGGCAACGTTGTGCGCGATCACATTATTGGCAATCAGGTTGCCCGTTCCGGCGGTGGCATCCCAGTAGATTCCTTGATCGGTGTTGATGTAGCTGGGTCTGCCGTTGTCATGGATATAGCAGCCTGTCACGCGGATGTTGTATCCGCCATATTGATACAGACCGGCGTGGTAGGCCCCGCGCCGAATCTCCACATGGTCGAAAGTGACGTCGTGGGAGTGCATAATGTCGACCAAATCCATATTCGTAGCCCCCGGGCCGGAGAAGATCAGGCCAGGCGCCGCCGCCGGACTACCCTGAAAAGTGACGAATGCGGCATCCACCCGCGTGCTGCCCTCGATGATCGCCACCTCGCCGGGATAGTTGGTGAAAGTGATGCGGCTAGTGGAGGTCCCGGAGCGGGTCAGGCTCTGGCTGTAACCGGTGGACCTGGACATTGGATAGGAACCGCCGCGGAGGCAGATCCTCTCGCCCGGCTGAGCATAGTTAAAAGCATGCTGCACCGTGCGCCAGGGCGCGGAGAGCGTGCCTGCGTTTGTGTCCGAGCCCATCGGAGACACATAAAGCTGGCATGACGTTGTCTTGGCCGCCGTTTGATTGCTGTCGGCCATTTCCGAAGGTGCCAGCTCCTTCCTTCTGGCGGGCTTGCCTGCACCCCAAGACGCGGCAATGAACGATAGGACCGCAATCGTAACCAATGCGGGAAGAGTTCTCAAGCTGAACATGACGCGTCCGACCGGTTACCGGTTTGTCTGTCAGCAAATACGCAAGCAGAATGCCAACGTTATCTCCAGCACCTGTCATCGGCTCTGGACCGCTGCTGATGGCGTGGGTGGGTTTGGTGGAGCCGGGGTTCCCTGGTTAAGGTCATGTGAATTCCCTCGAATCAAGTCGCCGCTGTCGGCTTTGGCTGGAAGCACTTGATCTTGCTGCTATTCCGTTTACAGATGCCCTCAAGGGCGCGGTGGTACGCGCCGTGCTTGGTGTTTCCAGAGTACGGGCAAACTCTGCCAGACGAACCAAATCTCAGGATGAGGATTCATGAGACGATCAGCCGCCCATCGAAGCGCGCTGCTTCTATCGACGCGACATGACCGCCGATTGGCGGGTATGCTCACCCGCGGGCCCTGAAGTATGGCGGCGAGGCCGAGATGAGAGCGAAGATTCTCACTTTTTCTGGATTTTCCGTCTGATCGCCAGTGGAGAGGAGAGGTTTTTATGATGACAGTGCGAACAATGCGCGATAGAAGCGCTACAAACGTGGCCCTCGAAAATCTACCTCTGGTCCCGCCGAACGTGGCAACAAGGAAAGCGGCTGACAATCCAAGGGCCGTCGAATTCTTGTATCTGGATCAGGACGCTGTCCTGGCCGCCGACCTGCTGGACATGCAGCGGGCGATGGAGGTTGTGGGACAAGCCCACGCCCTGTTTGCCCAGGGCGAGGTACGTCATCCGCACAAAGTGGTGTTGCGCCAAGGGGACACGGCGGAATCCGAAGCGCAAGGGCGCTTCAACGCGCTTTTCGCCGCAATCGGCGGACCGGTTCGCGCCATGGGAATGAAGTGGATCGGAAGTTTCCCCGCCAACCGCGAGCGGGGCTTGCCGCGGGCCAGCGCCCTGATTATCTTGAACTGCCCCGATACCGGCATGCCTGTGGCGGTTATGGACGGCACGTTAATCAGCGCCATGCGGACAGGCGCAATGACGGCACTCGGGGTACGGTACCTCGCGCCGCGGAAGACCCGCAAGATTGGTGTG
>DATLVJ010000580.1:0-18393 GCA_035577585.1 Candidatus Limnocylindrales bacterium | reverse complement strand
ACTTCGGGAGTTGTGGGAGTCTCCGCAAAATCCGTAATCCAGATGACCAGGCAGCGGCGGTTCTGCTCGGTGAGCAAAACGCGAGCCGCGCGCGAGTGATCCGCTTCGAATGGTTCGCCGTGGACTTGCGCCAGGCTCTCCACGATGTTCCGCAAGTGCAAGGCCCCGCGGCCCGCCGCGACGTTTTGTTGTATAAAACGTCCGTACGCCAATAATCCCACGCGATCCCCGCATTGCGTGGCGACCTGCGCCAGAGACAGCGCCGCGTTCACGGCGTAATCCAGCTTTGCGAGCAGAAGATCGCTTTTCTCCTGCCGTACTTCCGCCCGAAGCAGGCGTCCGGCATCCAGCACGATCCACACCGCCTGGCTGCGCTCGATTTCAAATACCCGCGTCGTAAGTTGATGGCGGCGCGCGGTTGCGGACCAACAGATGTCGCGGAATTCGTCGCCCTGGCGATAATCGCGGAGGCTTTCAAACTCTCGCCCCTGGCCGTGCTGGCGTCGCCGCCGTTTTTCCATCTCCACCTGCCGGCTGCGGACTAAATACAGCGCTTGTTGCCGGGCCTCCTCAAGATCCGGGAAAACGCGGACTGGCTGGGAAGTCTCCGCAAACGTCCAGCGCTCCGCGAATCCGAGTTTACCCTGGTAGCGGGCGAAGGTGCGGCCCATCCGGAAGTCGCCGCGCTCACGAGGAAGAATGGAATAAGAAACAGTCGCAAGTTTCCCGGCTGGAACGACCAGCGAAAGAGTGGGCGGAGCTTTTCGAAATGAGGAAGGGGTTTCGTCGATCAGCGTTGCGCGAATCGCCATTTTGCCGAAATTGCGGATGGTGAGGGTCACGCTGCACGGTGAGCCCAACGACGGAACGTGTTCCCAGCTTCGGCCGGTCTCGATTTCCAGAGGCTTGGGGAGTTGCACCAGATCCACAACAAAGCCGAGGAGCGCCAGCAGGTCCCACAAAATCATCGCAAAGACGAATCGGGGAAACCACCATGCGGGCACCAGCCAGAAAAGCCCGATCAGCAGCACCACGAAGAATCTCGGGCCGAATCCGAACGGAATGCGACCCAAGGATCGCGCACGCGAAGCGATCTGTGGCGGCACCATTGGCCGCGGCGAATTCATAGCCAGACCCTCACTCCAGGTTCCTCATTTGGGTACTTCCACCGCCGCAATCACCTGCGTCAGCACCTGGTCAGTCGTCAGCCCTTCCAGGTCCGCTTCCGGTTTCAGCAGCAGCCGGTGGCGGAGGACGGGAAGCGCCGCCGCTTTTACGTCATCCGGCAAAAGGTAGTCTCGCCCGTCCATCCCCGCCAGAGCGCGAGCCACGAAGAAGAGACCCACCGCCGCGCGTGGGCTGCCGCCCAGCGAGATCGCGGGCCAGTCGCGGGTGCGGCGCACCAGCGATATGACATAGGAATAAAGCGCCGGCTCGACCCGAACACTCTCAATTTCGCGCCTTGCGGCGGGGAGCAGGGCCGGGTCGAGCGGGCGCAACGGGATTTCCTCGAAGTGCCTGGGATTGAAACCCTTTTCGTACTGCCTCAGGATTTGCGTTTCTTCTTCGGACGAAGGATACGTAACGCGAATCTTCAGCAGGAAGCGGTCCAATTGCGCTTCCGGCAAAGGATACGTGCCTTCGAATTCGATCGGATTCTGGGTGGCCAGCACCGTGAAGTTTTCAGAGAGCTGGTACCGCGTGCCATCAATCGTAACTTGTCGTTCTTCCATCGCTTCGAGCAGGGCGGCTTGTGTCCGCGGCGAAGTGCGGTTGATCTCATCGACCAGCAGCAAGTCTGTGAACACAGGCCCGCGATGAAGAGAGAAAGTGCTGTTACTCAGGTTGAACACGTTCGTGCCGGTGACGTCCGCGGGCATAAGGTCGGCCGTGCATTGCACGCGCTGAAAACCCAGCCCGCAGATTCTCGAAAGTGACTTCACAGCCAGCGTCTTGGCAAGCCCCGGCACGCCTTCGATCACCGCATGCCCGCCGCAAACCAACACCAGCAACAACTGATCGACCACTTGCTGCTGGCCGATGACGACTTTGGAAAGTTCAGCCCGGACGTGAGTCGCGAGCGCGGAAAGATATTGCACGGTTAGGTTCTCTCCCTATGAATTTGTGAACGGACATCAAGCCTTGCTGTAAATTCCTCCAGCTTTTGCACCATTTGCAATCCTTCGCGCGGGGAAACCGTGGAATCGCGGCTGGCCGCATCCGCCTCCCGGAGCTTTTCCCCCAAGCCGGAATTTTTCCACCCCATTCGTTGCTCCGCCGCTTGAGCCAGGTCCCGATTGCTGGTGTTCGACGGCATGTTGAGCTGACGCGTCAACAAGGAGCGGACCCTCATGTACGAGACGTTTATCGCGGAGGAAGCAGCTCCGGCGCGCTCATACAACCCACCCAGTGTCTCTACGAATTCGAGAGGTGATAGCCGCGAAACTTCCTTTGGGACGAAGACCGGTCCGCTTCTCCGGCTGAACGTGAACAACACCGCGGCCGCCAGCAACCCCAACTGCAGAGCGCTCCAGGCAAGGGAAGTCTTGCTCACATAGCTCCACAGCGAACTGCGTTGGCCGTGAAAATATTCGTCCCAATAAATCCGGTAAGGCTGGTCCTGGGACCAATTGCCAACCGAATTTAGAAAAAATCGCAGATTGTCTTCTCGGGTGATTCCTGCGTTGGTCAGGGGAGTCGACCCCGCCCACCATAAAATCTCGCCGTCACCCAGCGCCCAGCTTACTACCACGGGCGAGTCGGGTTTCCCATAAAGAGCCAACTGTTCGGAAGTCAGCCGGCCCCAGTAGCCACGAGGCTGAATGGTGACGTGTTGCGCGTCGCGACTGACGCTGCTCGGAAGATTCGGTTCAAAAGAGTCCCACGCCGGATCGGGGCGCTCCCGCGAGACTTCCCCTCCAGAAAAATAACCTTGGATGTTTGTCCCGGTGAACAGCACGTGCCCGCCATCTTCGACAAACTCAACCAGCGCTTTTCGCTCATTCTCGCTGGCCGGTTGGAAGGGCTCCGCAAGGATAAGCAGGGTAGTTTCGGGGTCAGAATTCAGTTCGGTGGGCGGCCCTTCCCAGCGACGTACGGGATAGCGCATCTTGACGAGCAGGCGATAGGCCGCTGCAGCGCCCGCGGATTGTGCTGAATAGCTGGAAGGAATCGGCGAAGCGAGTTCCTCAGGCGGAGACAGGATCGCACTTGCCGCCAGCAGAAGCGTCAACAGGGCCGCGCTGACCAGCAACAGCTTTCTATCGGAGGATGCTATTCCAATTGGCAACCGAGCGCCTCCACGTGTTGCAGCGTGTCGCGGAAATCATCCCCACTGGCGGCCCGATTGCCGTACCACGTCCGCTCCAGCCGGTTGGTCAGCACGGTTAGAGACTCCCGGTAGGCGGTGGGTGGCAGAAGTTCTCCTGGTGCCGGTTGGGAAATCATCCGCAGGTATTCCCGCGGAGTCTTCGCGCGATCCTTGGGAAGAATTCCCGTGTCTTCAAGTCTGGTGATACCGGCCCAGTAGGCCGAGTGGATGGCCTCGCGAAAATCGTTCCTGCCCGCGGCCAGGCGCGCAATACGGATCCATTCCTGCCAGGTGCGCGCGGGCGAAACGATGTGACCCGGAGGCAATGCATCGAGCCGGTCCCGGCTGACCATGAAACGAAATAGCCACAGCGCCAGAAATCCCACGCAAACCACAACGAACGCCCAGAACAGAATCTGCCCGCCAATCGGGTATCGGGCCAGGCCACCGAACAGCCGCATCAGCAATCGTTCCAGCCACGCGGCAACGCGCTGCCGAAAAATGTCCCAACGGGTCGGCGGATGCACCGCCGCAAATTCCGGGCTTCCCAGAATGCCATCCAGTTCGGCCCTCGCATTGGAGGTCCCCGCCGATCGCGTCACGGCATAGCTTTCCAATTGCCCCTTCAGATGCTCTACCCATGTCCGTGCGAAGCCGGTCGAAGCGCTGTTCAGTTGCGTTCGCAGAAATTCCGTGGAGATCGAATAATCTTTTCCGGCGGTCGTCACCGTCCAGTGGTTGGGCAGAGAATCCCGGAGCGCATCCAACTCACGCGCGGCGGGCCTTTTTTCGAGGGCTGCGGAAATGCGCGCCAGTTCGGCCGCCAGCGACGGAATATCGTATTGAGTGTTTGTGGAACCCTGGTTTGCTGAGGAAGGACTCTGCCCTTGTTCCGATGCGTGCGCACACCCGGGAATCAAAAGCAGGGACAAAACACATGCGAGAAACGCACTTGCCGCCGCATACAGAGCGCCATGGTTCCTTGGCACGGTCATTTTCACCGCAGCATCGACGGAACGCTCTGGGTTGGCGAAGATGGATTGGCGCCGGGATTCATCATCAGCTGCAGGTCAAAAGCTTCCTTGCGCACGCGCAGGTCATAGTAAAACACCGATGTGGCGATTAACAGAAATGGGCTCACGAGGACCGCCGCGAAAAAGTTTCCCACCTGCATCAAGGCCAGGGACCAGCGCAGCATGCTGGGATCTTTTGCGGAAAGTGCCACCAGCACTCCGAATGGCATCATGAACAGGAAGATGGCTGCGTAGAGCAGGGCAAAATACAGCAGATAGATCACGAATGCGCGTCCCGCATTGTCCTTGGTCAATGCAAAGCTGCGCTCCAGCGATTCGCGGGCTCCGAGGTCTTCCAGGAGCGCGGAGGGTATGCAAGTGCTCAGGCGACACGCCACGTAAAACCCAGGAATAATCAGGAAGATAAAGGCAGCCAGAGTAGCCAACCCATTGAGTATCATTACGCCTAGGAGATTGAGGAGTTGTCCCTTCATCCGGCTGAGCGATCCACCGATAGTTGTGGCGCGGCCAAGATATAAATCGGACACCGCATAGATCGTGCCGCCCTGTGCAAACAAAAAACTGACGACATAAATGATCAACGCCAGAATCCCACCCACAATTCCAAACGCCAAAAAACTGCTTGAGGGGCCCGCCTGAAACTGGGTGGCCGCCGGTTTCACCGCCACTGGGGGCGCCTTCAGGATCAGCACTTGCACCAGATTCAGCCCTAGGACCAGCAATTGAGGGATCGCCGTGATTCCCAAAAAAAGCAGGAAATGCCGGCGATATAACGAAAACGTACGATCGAGAATTTCTCCCAGGGACAGAGGACGCAGTTCCCATTCCGCCATGCACACCTCCGGGTTCAGATTGTCGAACGTTGCTTGGCCCACACTTTACCAAACACTAAGCGAAAAGACGATGAACGATTAGGGTTCTGCGTGGTTGAAGAGTGAATACACGCGCGATGCGCGCACCGGTTAGCGTCGCCAGGCTTCAGGGGAACGTTCTTCGGAAGGTGGAAGGGATAAAATCACAAAATCCATATTTTGGGTGAGGCGCGTACTCTTTCCGGATATCTCCTAAGCGGTGGGAAGCTTACTGTCGAAGCGACGGCGGGATTGTGATCCTGGGTCTCTATGGTGCCGGCGGGGGGAATCGAACCCACGGCCTAGGGATTATGAGACCCTCGCTCTACCACTGAGCTACGCCGGCTAAACGCAATTCTTTATGCTACGGATGAACCGCCGAGAGTGTCAAGCTGCAGCTACACACAGAGAGCGCTTCCGGCGCAAATTATAGTACTCGCGGTCAGTATCCGGATGCCGGCACCAGTGCCTAAGCCACTACTTTTAGGACAATTACCTCGAAGCAAACATAAGCCAGGCCATCCGAGTAGTACTTCCGTACCACCCAACTTGGAACTTCGGTACCCTTGCTGCTATGCGTTCTGGAACACTACACTCCCTCATGTCGGAAGCGTTCTAGGCTCTCGTCTGGCGAAGGCCGGGCGAAAGCACTAGCCCGTGTTCCGTTGACGGTTATTGCACAGAGTTTGTGCGCACTGTACTTGACACTGTCCCTATATGGGATAGAGTGTCTCCGTTCGTAATCCCGCTCTCGGAGGCACTAAATGTCACGTAAACTAGGCGCATTGGCTCTCGCTTTGGGCATTCTTGTTGGCGCAATGGAACTGAAGACCTTGGTGACGTCGCACAGCAACTCTGTCGTCATCATGGCCAACGGTGTTTCGCCTGTTCCCAAGCTGCCCCCGCCGTCGAATTAATTCGGCCGGATCACAGTGGATCGGTTGATCTTCTGATTCCCAGACCGGCTTGATTGCGCGAGGGAAATGCCTAGCGGAATCGCACTGGTAATCTGGATTGTGGGAATGGGCGCAGGGGTGTGCTTTGTCGCATCTTCGGCACTCCGAGCTTCTTTTCTTAAATATTTCTTCTTAAATCTTTATGTAATTCTCTCTTTGTTCGCGGACCTCCTCCGCCAGGTGATTTTGCGCTTTTACGGGCTGGATTCGCCGCAGTATATGTATGCCTATTTTTACACGGACTGCTTGTTGACCGTAGCCTTGTTTGTCGCGGTCATAAGCCTCGCCTCCCGTGTTTTCGCCGAACTCAATCTTGCGAAGTATGTTCGCTTTGTAGCTGTCTTGCTGCTCCTCGGCACGGCAGGTTTTACGTATGCCGTTGTGGCCCAATCCTCTGAACGCCTTGGTACCCGATTCGCCGTCGAGCTGTCACAAAATCTTTATTTTGTCGGCCTGGTTCTCACGTATCTCTTGTGGGGTGCGGTCCTGAAGCTTCAGGAGACCCGGACTCGCCTGGTCCAAATGGTTCTTTCTCTCGGACTTTATTTCAGCGCCTACGCGGGAAGTTACGCCCTGGTTAACCTCGCGCCGAAATACGAAATCGTCCAATATATTGCCCCCGTCCTTGGCTGCTTCCTGCCTATCTCCTGGGCCATCACTCTCATGCGTCATTCGGAAGATTCCCGGCTTGTACCGGCTCGCCTTGTGGCGGTGCCTCGATGATGGCCGCATTCATCCTCGCTTTCTCGCTTCTGACCCTGCTGATGTTCTTCGTGTCCTATTGCCGGTCGCTCACCGCCTCTTCGCTGCACACTTCCATCACTGAGGATGTGCGGGACGTTACCGGTATTCAGGTGCGGGCCGTTGGCCGCGATTACGCCCGCGTTATGCAGATTCTCCAGCTATGCCCCGACCGCCCGGAAGATCGTTCCGGCCTGCATATCGTCGGCGCTTACTATTCCTTCCTGAATCTGCTCGATCAGGGGTTTGCCAAACTTTTCCCGGCCGTACGCAGCTGGGCTGAGGAAGAACGCGCGGGTTGTGCCCATTACGCCGCTGTAGCCCTCGGCCGCCGCATTGCGCTGAACCGCGAGATGCTTGCGCAGCAAGTCGAACTCTAGCTTTTTTCTGCTAACTCTTTAGCACCATCACTTCATTTCTCCACTACCCTCAATCCGCCTACAGTGCTAAGATTTTCCTCTCTGCTCCTCACCGGAGTATGAGCGTCCGCAGCGCAAAAACTACCGGTGAATACAATATGCTCGCAGTGTGGCGCGGTGCTCTCCACGGGAGAGCGCGCCTGTCATTTTTGTGATCATCCTGAAATCTCTTCCCAGGTGGAATCCCCTGCCTCCACGCAGGGCAATCTTGCTTTGCGTTCGTCTGGCGAAGAGGAATGGCGCGGAGAGCTGAACCAGCGCCTCCAGGCCTATCGTGCGCGTCGCAGAAAAGCCTTCCCCAACGAAGCGCAGACGGAACTTCCCTTTGAGCGCCGCCAACCCACAGCCGCGGTGGCTGTCCATTTGGAGGAACCACCTACTGCCTCGGGCGATCCCAAGGACGATTTCGCTTTTACCATCGCGATCGGCCGGCCACCCCAGAAAGCCGAGCCGGAGGATGCCAGGCTCCTTATCGATGTCTCTTTGCCGCCCTTGTCCGAGGAGCAGGAAGAAGTACCTGAGCCTCTGGAGGAGCCGCCGTCGAAGCTCTACCCGGTGGCCACGTTGCGCGAGCGGCGCCGCGCCGCTCTGATCGATGCGGCTTGTCTGGCATTTGCCTACGGCGGCTTCCTCGCTCTTTTTGGCTCTCTGGGCGGCCAATTCACCTTCAGCAAGCTCAGCGCGGCCGTTTGTTTCTCGACCTTCGCCTTCGTCTACATTCAATACTTCGGCCTCTTTACGATCTTCGGCGGAACCACGCCGGGAATGATGGTTCGCGGTTTGCAGGTCGAGAGCTTCACCGGCGATTCCCCTACGGCGCAACAACTGTTCTGGCGCACCGCGGGCTACATGATTTCCGCGAGCACATTTTTCCTGGGATTTTTCTGGGCCCTCTGGGACGAAGATGCCATGACCTGGCACGACCGCCTCTCGCGCACCTATCTCGCTGTGCCGGAAACGTTTGCCGAGGCCGAGATTTCCCATGCCTCGCCGGCTCGTTGATACAAACTTTGGGGTTGATTCAGCGGCAATTTGCGGGAATCAGACAGCTTCTTCGAACCTCTACTTCTTGACCACTTTTTCGTCGGATGCGATTTTTCCGTCCCGGATGAAAATCACGCGATGCGCGTGCTGCGCGATGTCCATTTCGTGCGTCACCAGGATTATCGTGTTCCCCTGCGCGTGCAGGTTTTCGAATAAATTCATAATCTCTTCGCCGGTTTTCGAATCCAGGTTTCCCGTCGGCTCGTCGGCAAGCACGATCGAGGGATTGTTCACCAGCGCCCTGGCAATCGCCACGCGTTGCCGCTGGCCTCCGGAAAGTTCGTTTGGCTTGTGATGCATCCGAGGCACCAGGTCCACGCGCTCCAGCGCTTTTTTTGCCCGCTCGATGCGCTCCTCGGACGGCGTGCCGTTGTAGATCAGCGGCAGTTCCACGTTGTGCAGCGCGGTCGCGCGCGGCAACAGGTTGAATGTCTGGAATACGAACCCGATTTCCTTGTTCCGGATATACGCCAATTCATCGTCGTCCAGTTCGCTTACCAGCCGCCCTGCCAGCCAGTAGCGCCCCGAACTCGGCGAATCCAGGCAGCCGATCAGGTTCATCAGCGTGGACTTGCCAGAGCCCGACGGCCCCATGATGGCCACGTATTCGCCCTTGCGGATTTCCACGTCAATTCCGCGCAACGCATGCACTTCTTCCGTGCCCATCTGGTAGACCTTCGCCAGCGCTTCCGTGCGGATCACAATTCCCGCATCCACCAGGTCTTGCCGGTACGATTCTGAGGTAGTCATCTCTGCTGGCATCCGCTTCTCCCTGTCGCCTGGCGAGCTCACTCTTTTTCTTCGATCTTCTTCGGCGCCGTATTGTCCACTTTCACGGCCGCTTCCGGCTTCAGCGTGCGCAGCGCCTTGTAGCTTCCGATAACGATTTCATCTCCGGCCTGCAACCCCTTGGTAATCTCAATGTCGGTCACGCCCGAAATCCCGGTTTCCACGGGGCGGAAAGATGCCTTCTTGCCGTTGACCACGAAAATGCCCTGAACCTCGTCCTTTTTCGGATCGCCGGTCGCAACCGGCGCCGGCGCGGCAAGCGTCACGTTGCTGTCCTTTTTGCCGCCCTTTGCAGCCTCGTCCAGATCCTTGCGCGAACGCATCGCCAGCGCCTGAATCGGAATGGCGATCACGCCCTTCTTTTCCGCGGTTCGGATCTTTGCGGTGGTCGAAAGGCCCGGCCGCAAATTTTCCGGCGGACTGTCCAGCGTCACCACCACCTTGAAGTCCTTCGCTTCCTGGTTGCTCGTGGTGGTCTGTGTCGTTGCCAGGCCGGAACTCCGCAAAACCGCCTGCGAGCCAATTTCCGTCACTTTGCCCTTGAACAATTTCCCCGGAATCGCGTCAATCGTTACGTCCGCATCCTGCCCGATTTTCACGTTCACGATATCGGTCTCGTCCACCTTCACTTCCGACGTCACGATCGACATATCCGAAAGCGTCATCAGGAAACTTCCCGTGGCATTCTGAATTCCCGGCACAACGTATTCGCCGAGTCGAACCGGCAGATAACTCACGATTCCATTGATCGGCGAAAAGTAGGTTGTCTTCTGTAGCACATCCTTCGTCCGCACCAGCACCGCCTTGCTCTGGTCGAGAGTCGAACGCACCTGATCCAATTGCGCCTTTTGCATCTGCATGCGCGCCCTGGACGCATCCACTGCAGCCGAGGCTGCGTCATAAGCAGTCTTGCGCTGATCGAAATCCTGCTTGGGAATCAGCCCGTCCTTGTAAAGTCCCTGACCGCGGTCGTAATCCAGCTTGGCTTTCTCCAGGTTGGCTTGCTGTTGAATCAAATCCGCTCTTGCCGCCGTAAAGCTGGATTCGGCCACCTGCACGCCGGACTGATTCGAATTGATCGCCGCAGACTGCGCTTGCACGTCCGCGTTGGCTTGCACGTTCTCCTGCAGCAACAGCCGGTCGCCCTTCTTGATGTGATCGCCCTCTTTGACCAGTATCTCGGTTATCCGTCCGAATCCCTGCGCCGTAATATTTGTGTAGGTCGTCGGCTTTACTTCTCCGGATGCGGTCACCTGGGAAACCAGCGAGTCCACTTTCGCCACTTTCGCGGTTTGGACCGTCACGACCCCTTTATTCGCTTGGTTGATGCTGAACCACACGATGCCACCAAGCACCGCCGCACCACCAAGGCCAATCCCGACCTTCTGCCACGTCTTCATGATGATTTGCCTCACACGATTCCGCTGCGAACCACTCGCGCGGAGGGACATTGCCAACCCACAAATTTCCCGCTTGTCTACCACTAATACGCCGGAACACGCCGAAATGTTTCGTGGCCAGGTCGCGGTCTTAATTGCACTTCAGGCGGGGTAACTCAACGCTTAGTTGCTCGCTCCATCTCCGTCCAACCAAGTCCCTTCGCGCCTCCATTGTATTTCGAAGTTCAGCAAAAGAAAAGACTTGAGGTCTTGTCTTCGGTCGCGCGAGGGACAACCCCACCCTCCTTTGTTAGACGGTGCAACATTCCATTTGGTCGTCTCACCAGAGTTCCAAAATCTCCAGTCTTGGGTGATCTGCGCGCCGCCAATCGCGGTCTGGGCCCAGAGGCCGACTTTTGAATTGGGACAATTATTCAAATAGCTGGAATCGCCCCGATTCATTTTGGCCCGTGCCCCGGCACGGTGTTAGAATGTGCTTTCAAAATGACTGAATTGGCAAGAGAGCTTTCCTAAGGCGCCAACCAAAATGTGTAATGCGGACATGCCTCGGCTTCTCCCGGAGCGCCTGCTGTGCGAATGATCGGGTCGCTCCCCTCCTTCCGGTTCTCCCGCAGCCCCGGACTGACGTTTGTTGCCTTCCTCGGAGTACTTTGCCTGGCCTATGTAGTCGCTCAACTCGTTCTGGAAGGCGACATCGACACGCTCGTCATCGGTGGCATGGTCTTTGTGGGATTGGCTGCGGTGGTGGCCATTCTCAACGATTGGCGGCGTGGTGTGTATCTACTGCTCACCTGGATTGTGCTTGAGGACCTGGTGAGGAAATACTTGGGCAATAACATGGCCATCTTCTTTGGCAAGGATGTCATTGCACTGGTCGTGTACCTCTCATTTTTCATCTCCAAACGGGCTGGACGCGCCAAGATATTCAAGCCACCTTTCCTCCTTCCACTCATGCTTTTTCTCTGGTACGGCGTCCTGCAAGTTCTCAACCCAAACTCGACCAGTATTTTTTACGGCATTCTGGGCATGAAAATTGATTTTCTGTACGTCCCCCTCCTATTTGTCGGCTACGGATTTATCGAAAGCGACGAAGACCTGCGCCAGTTTTTTGCCTATAACTCAGTGCTCGTCTTAATTGTGGTGGGTCTCGGCATTACCCAGTCCGTGCTCGGGCACACTTTTCTAAACCCCGCCGTGCTTCAGTCGGACATTCGCGACCTGAGCACAACCTACCGGATTTCTCCCATCACCGGCGCCATCGCGTACCGGCCCACTTCCGTTTTCGTCAGCGCCGGGCGGTTGCAGAATTTCTTGCTTATCTCCTGGCTGGTGGCCCTGGGCTTCGGCGGCTATTTGTTGTTGCGCAGCAGGAAAAATCGCTTGCTCGCCTTTCTTACCGTCGGCGTGGTGGGGATTGGTTCCATCATGAGCGCGTCTCGCAGCGTGTTTTTGTATACCGCCAGCAGCGTTCTCGTTGTCGTCGTCGCCTTTCTCTGGGGCTCCCCCTGGCGCCAGGGAGAAGCGCGCCGCACTGTCCGAGCAATCATGCGGGGCGTGGTTTTCGCGGCGGTGGCTTTGTTCCTCATGATGACTTTTCTTCCGGAACAGACAGCCAGCCGTTTCGCTATATACAACGAGACCCTCTCTCCTGACAGCCCTGCTAGTGAACTCGTCCATCGTGCTCGCGATTACCCTTGGCGCAATTTCATGTTGGCCTTTCAGCATGAGCACTGGCCGTTAGGCTACGGGATCGGCACGTGCTCCCTGGGTATTCAGTACGTTGCACGTATCCTGCACGCGCCCCCCATGAATATCGGGGTGGAAAGCGGATATGGACAATTGGTCGTGGAAATGGGCGTGCCGGGGTTGCTGCTTTGGCTTCTCTTAAGCGTTTCCGTAAGCATTTCCGCCTGGAAAGTGGTCGTAAAGCTGAAAGGCACGCCCTGGTTTCCCATTGGGTTCGTTATTTTTTGGTACGCCTTTCTGCTGCTGATTCCGATTACGTTCTATGGGTTCGTCGCGTATCAGGATTTCATCATGAATGCCTATCTATGGATTCTTTTGGGTATCCTCTTCCGGCTTCCCACTCTGCTGCGAGATGAAGTTCAGGCCCAATTTATCGCCCAGCAGGCCGTCGCTGCCAGGCAGGCGTGATTTGCGGCTCGCCGTTGTTTCTCCTTTTCTCGACCGTCAGCATGGAACGGAACGCTGCCTCGTCGAACAGATCGAGCGCTTCCTGCAATATCCGGACTGTGAGATTCACATTTATGCTCAGTCGGTCCGCGATCTCGAAGTCGTTCGTTTCTCTTCCCGATACGCCGAATCTGCCGTCCCCGCGCGCGCCATTTGGCATCGTGTGCCTGCTCTTCCCGCGCCTCATCTATTCAATTTTTTATGGTGGTACTTCGCCAATCAGGGTCTTCGCTGGTTCCACCGGATATTTCGCTCACTCTCCTACGATGTGATTTTCTCCCCTGGTATCAACTGTTCGGATGCGGACGCGATCGTCGTGCACGCTGTTTTTCACCGCCTCTACCGTGACGTCCAAGGCGAACTTCGTCTCCGGCATGCGCCTCTTTCCATCTGGCCCGTCCTGCTTCACCGGCGTCTGTACTACCGGCTTCTCATGGTCCTCGAGAAACGAATCTACCCTGACAAAAAGATCAGGCTTGCCGCTGTCTCCAATCTGACGGTTTCCGAACTTACTTCTTTCTTCTCGCGCACGGATGTCATCGTCATTCCGAACGCCGTCGACACTTCCCGCTTCAATCCTGTTGAGCGTTTGCGACGGCGCACCGCTGCCCGAAGCGAACTACAAATCTCCGAATCCGGCTTTGTCGTCCTGCTCATCGGCAACGACTGGAGAAACAAGGGGCTCTCCTGCGTGTTGCGTGCCGTTGCGGCCCTACCTCAACTCCCGTTGCAGGTCCTGGTCGCAGGTCGCGACGCTCGCGCCGTTTTCCTATCCCAAATCGAATCGCTCCAACTTCACCACCGCGTTCTCTTTGCCGATCCCTCCCCAGACGTGATGCGCTTCTATGCCGCGGCGGACGCCTACTGCGGGCCTTCTCTCCACGAATCCTTTTCCTTGCCTCCTCTCGAGGCAATGGCTACCGGTCTTCCCGTGATTGCGAGTGCTCAAAGCGGCGTTTCACAGGCCATTACCCACGGATCAGACGGTTTCATACTTGATAATCCAGAGGATCCTGCGGCCCTGGCGGAACTCTTGTCCCGGCTCTGCCAACAGCCGGACCTCTGCCGCTCGCTCGGAGAAAATGCCGCCCGCACGGCGCAATCCTATTCCTGGGAACGCAATGCTGCGGAGACTTGGGAGTTTCTCCGCAAGGCCGCCGGCTCGCTTTCAGCGACATCCCCGGATGCGGCCGCTCCCCAGTAACTGAAACACTTCAACTCTTGCTGGTTTCGGGTGCTCCGATTGTGTCCCCAACGCTCGATTCCCGCGATGAATCGGCCGGCCTTTCCCATCGGTCCTTTAACCGGAGAAACGGTTCTTCAAAATACCAACGCGACAAATACGAAAACAGTATGGCGGCCGTGCTGGAAACCAGCATCGACAGCCACGTTCTCTGCCACAGGCTCAGATTCCAATGCTCTGCAAACCCTGTCCGTTTCAGCAGCCAGTTGTACGCAAACAAGAACAGCAGGTGGTAAAGATACAGCCCGTAACTGATGGCCCCGAAAAAAGTCAGAATTCGCGGCGCCACCAGCGCCTTCCACTTTCCGCTCCCCACCGCCACGAATATTCCCAGCAATCCCGCCAGCCCAAGATGCCAGGGGACCCACTGCAGAGCTTCACCAACCGGATTCATTCGTGTTGTGATTCCAAAGGGGAATCCCGCAAGAGCAACCAACAGCCCTGAACCCACCAGCCCTAGGGAAAAGCGCACCAGTTTCCCGCGATCATCGTTCATCCGCCGGACCAGCAGCGCCATCAGCGCTCCCAGCGCCAAACCATCAAAGCAGTTCCACGTGTAGTACGAGCATCCTCCCACGATCGCCGCGTATTTCGTGGGAAGCAGGCTGCAGCAAAACCGCAGCGCGGGAGAGAGAACCATCAGTGAGACCGCCAACACCAGTAATCCGCGCGGACTGATTCTTCTTACCGCCGCCGGCCACAGCAGATAGAAATGCTCCTCGACCGCCAGGGACCACAGCACCGTATAGGACATTGTTATGCCGAACAGCAGGGAGAGATTGGATGAGTACAACAAACTCATCAACAAGAAGCCTTTGCTGGTCAGCCGGAATATCACCAGAATCAACAGCGTCAGATAATAGGCGGGAAGAATCCGCAACGCCCTCCGCAAGTAAAAGCGTTTGTAGTAGTCTTTGCGATCCCGCGTGTTCAGCAAAATTCCGGTGATCAGAAATCCGGACAGCACAAAAAACAGGTTTACGCCGTACTGTCCCACGGACATAGCTTTCAGAAAAAGTCTTTGCCAGGGACTGTACGCCGCCAAATCGTGCGCCCAATAAAAACCGTGATAAAAGATCACGCCCAGGATCGCCAGCCCGCGAATCGTATCCAGCTCCGGCATGTGCGATCGCAAAATTGGGGTCTGGTCGCCAGGGGCACCGGATTGCTTCGGGTCGCTCATTTCACGTTTCGGCTTCCCATGATTCCTCGCCTCATCGGACTTATGGCTTCGACTCGATTGATCGGTCATCAGGAGTTTCGAATCGGAGTTTCCTGATGCTCGCCAATTTACCTACGCGGCTGGGCCCCTCGACTGTTCGGAGAAACTCCCCTGCCCCGGAGCCCCTCGAAAGCTTCTTCACCCTAAAAAGCTATATCCAGATAATATAGTTAGTTCATCCATGCCACCAAGAGACGATCCTTCCTCTCCGGCTGAAGATCCGGTTCTCGCACAGCGCAGGTATTACGCCGAAACCGCCGCGCGCTACGATGCCATGCATGCCCATGAAGCCGTCGACGATGAAGCCGGCATGCGGATTCTTTTCAGCGCTCTCCAAACCCTGGAGGTACGCAGCCTTCTGGACGTCGGCTCTGCCACCGGCCGCGGCTTGCCCCGCCTGGCCGGAGGCCTTTCGAAAGCCCTCATCTGCGGCGTCGAACCCGTTGAGGCGCTTGTGCGGCAGGGAATCTCTTCCGGCGCCAACCAGGGTTTTCCACTTCTGCTGGCCAACGGCGACGCGCTTCCCTTTGCCGACCAGAGCTTCGACGCGGTTTGCGAATTCGCCATACTCCATCACGTCCCTGATCCCGCCCGCGTCGTTCAGGAAATGCTTCGCGTTGCCCGCAAGGTCGTGGTGATTTCCGACTCCAATCGCTTCGGACAAGGGCCCCTCCCCATCCGGCTCGTCAAGCTCCTCCTGTACAAGTTGAAGTTATGGAACGCGTTCGATTTTCTGCGGACGGGTGGCAAGCGCTACCAGGAATCTGAGGGCGACGGCGTTTTCTACTCTTACAGCGTGTATGACAATTTCAAGCAGATCCAACAGTGGGCCGAAAGCGTCGAACTTTTCCCCGTGGGAGAATCCCGCTCCAACGGCTGGCTCCGCCCCTGGCTCAACTCAGGCATAGTGCTGCTGATCGCTGTCCGCAAAAAGCAGACTTCCATTGGCTAGCGCTTGGCCTTCCCCAGAACTGCTGCGCGCGTAGCGTTCATCGTAAATTCCAGCGTCTCTTTTGGGATGCTGGTCACAAACGGCCCGATCAGCCAACCCAGGCCGGCCGGAATATCGCGTGTCAGCGTCACCGCTTCATTCTGCACGTAGACTCCGCCGTCGCGTTCCTCCATGCGCCACCACGTCTCCATCTGCCACAGGAAACCATTTTCTTCGTCCGGGGACTTTTCTTTCTCTTCTTTGGTTCCCGGGTTTTCCACTTCGCGTATTCGGATCGCGGAGCTCCGGCTGTGCTCCCGCGTCGCTGAATCGCGGAAGTACATGACATCCTGTTCTGTATTCAAAACCACGGTGACGATTTTTTTCCGCCGAAACCTCATATACACCCGAAAGTGGTCTCCCTCGCGCGATTCGATTTTTGCGCTCTCCACATCGGGTGAGTAGTATTGCGAATGTTTGTCGTAATCCTGCAAAACCCCCAGCACCTGGTTCAGCTTCACGCCGGGAATAAAGACTATGCCTTTCCAGTCGTGTATCATTCCTCCCCGAATTTTTACGGCGGATTCATCGTCGGACTTTCCCAAACGCCTCAGCTCCACGCCGCCCTGTTTCAATTTCTCGTAGGCCTGCGTGCGCTCCGCCTCGGGTAGCCCATCAATCCACAAAAATGCTCCCCGGCTCAGCTCCTCCCGGTTGCGCGCCTCAACCTTGGACACGTAATCGTGATATCCCTGCAGCGTGCCGTCTCGGGGCACTGGTGGCACCGCGGCTGCCTCGCCAGTCGCGCTCACGGCAGCCAGTGCGCTCAGCAAAAGCCAAGATAGCTGGTGCTTCCGTATGCCAGCGGGAACCAGCAACTGTCCGCTTTTCCTTGTAGCCACGCATTCCCCTCGATGGAATTCCCGCTCCTTTCCTATAGTTGGGCGGGTCACACTAGGATGGATGCACGAGCAGTTCCGAACGTCTCAGTTATCAGAGAATTAAGGAAGATTTTCCGGGTGGGGAGATGATGGTGGGTTGGGTAGCTCGCACACGGCCCCTTGCGGGACCGCTGTCCCCGCGCGGCCCCCAACCCATCGTTTAAATAGCTTAGGGCCGCCCTTTATTTCCAACAATGGACCAATGGCTCCAATTGGCAGGGTACCCGGGTCTTAGTACTAGGGATGTACCATGCCACTTCCCATATTCCCTCGTAATGTGCACATAATAAGATACTTACAACCATTACTGCCAGCCATTCTGGTTCCAGAAACCTCGTGGTACTTACGCGAATCTCTTTCCCCACTTAAACCGCTATACTGGCCCTTGCTTTCCGGCCGCAGAGGAGGATTCCTGAAGGGCGCTTATGGCCACGCAATCGGTTGAAACGGAACCTGGACCTCGTCCGGGACTTCCTTCTCCCATTTCCCTTGCCTGGATGCCGCGCAAGCTTTCCGCCACGGCTTCGGATTCCTTCGACCTGATCCGCGCGGTCGCCGCTTTTGCCGTGATGATTGGCCATCTGCGAACGTTTTTTTTCGTGGATTTCCAACATTTGCAATCCAAATCCTTTGCGTTGGAATTCCTCTATTTCCTCACCGGTTTCGGCCATCAGGCGGTCATCGTTTTCTTCGTCCTGAGTGGGTTTCTCATTTCTTCGACCATCCTCCGAAGCCACATTCTCGGGAAATGGTCCTGGCGGTATTATGCCGTCAACCGCGCCACGCGCCTCTACGTCGTACTGCTGCCCGGCCTTCTGCTCGGATTTTTCTGGGACCGCCTGGGCAGTTGGCTTTTTGCCGCTAAAGGGATTTACGCGCACGCTCTCAGCGATCTTGGGCCTTCCGTGCCATTGAATAACCTCACAACCGGCAACTTTCTCGGCAATCTGTTTTTTCTGCAAACAATTCTCTGCGAAACATTCGGTTCTAACGGCCCGCTCTGGAGCTTGTCGAATGAATTCTGGTATTACGTTTTATTTCCCCTCGCTCTGGCCGCCGGAATTGCCTGGGCCAGCCGCCGGTTCTTCATTGCCACAGCATTCACTGGTCTCGTTCTGTTCATCGCTGTTTTTCTTGGACGGGGAATCTTGGTCGGGTTCCTGATCTGGCTGGCGGGATTTGGCCTCGTCCTTCTCTACTCCAGAGTACGGATACGCTCCGGCTCTGCCGCACTCGTTCTGGTGTGCTTGTTCTCCCTGCTTGCGGGAGGAACGCTGGCTTTCACGCGTGTTCGCCTGTGGGATCCGCTTCTGATCGAT
>DATLVJ010000579.1:0-3350 GCA_035577585.1 Candidatus Limnocylindrales bacterium | reverse complement strand
GCCGGCTTTGGCGGGGGAGGGAACTTTGCCGTGGCGGACGGCGACTTCGCGCTGGTGGAGATCTTCGACGCCGAGGGAATAGCCGAAGGCGCGGGCGAGTTCCTCGAACTCGAGGACTTTGCGAGCGTCGGGCTTTTCGTGGACGCGATGGAGGGCGTGGAGGCCGCGCTGGAGGAGATAGTGGGCGACGGCGCGATTCGCAGCGAGCATGAATTCTTCGATGAGGCGATGGGCGATGTTGCGTTCGCTGCGGCCGATATTGGTCATCTGCTGGTGGTCGTCGAATTCGATGACGGGTTCGGGAAGATCGAAATCGATGGAGCCGTTTTCGGCGCGGCGGGCGTTGAGGAGAAGGGCGAGGCCTTTCATGGCGCGGAAATGATGATTGAGATGAGCGTAGCGCGCGGACATTTCGGGATCGCCTTCAAGGACTTTGTTGACGTTTGTGTAGGTCATCCGCTCGGCGGAGCGGATGACGCCGGGAGTCATCGCGGAGGCGAGCATGCGGCCGGAGGAATCGAAGTGCATGATGGCGCTGAGGACGAGGCGGTCTTCGCGCGGTTTTAGGGAGCACATGCCGTTGGAGAGGGCTTCGGGAAGCATGGGGACGGCGCGATCGAGGAAGTAGACGGAGTTGCCGCGGAGGCGGGCTTCGCGGTCGAGCGGGGATTCGGGGATGACGTAGTGAGCGACGTCGGCGATGTGGACTTGCAGGAGCCAGCCGCCACCTTCGCGGCGTTCGACGTAGACGGCGTCGTCGAAATCGCGGGCGGTTTCGCCGTCGATGGTGACGATGGGGAGGCTGCGGAAATCCTCGCGGGCAGAGAGATCGGAATCGGAGACGGGTCGGGCGAGTTGCTCGGCTTCGTGGGAGACTTCGCCGGGGAAGGTGTGTGGAAGATGATGCTTGCGGATGATGATTTCGGTGTCCACGCCGAGATCGCCGGGACGGCCGAGGATTTCAATGACACGGCCGATGGGAGAGGCGCCATCGCGGGCGTAACGGATGAGTTCCGCGTTGACGACGGCGCCATCGAGTTTCGGAATGTGCGGGAGACGCGGACGTTTTCCGGTGCGTTCTTTTTCGCCAGGTAACAATTGTTCACGGAGGGCGGCGGAAAGTTCTTCGGCAGCGGGAAGATCGATTTCGTGCTGGACGCGGGGATCGTAGGGAACGACGACGCAGCCGCGCGAAGTGTAGCGGAAAAGTCCGACGACGGAGGGGTGCGCGCGGGAAACGATGCGGAGGATGCGGCCTTCGGCGCGGCGTGCGCCGGCGACGCCGCTGAGGCGAGAGATTTTGGCGATGACGTGATCGCCGTGCATGGCGTCTTCGACGAAATCGCGGGGAATGAAAAGATCGCCGTCGAGATTGGGGATGGCGACGTCGGGAACGACGAAGCCGTAGCCGTCCTGGTGGAGGACGAGGCGGCCCTTGATTTCGTCGCGGGAAACGGCTCTATGTTGGGGGAATTTTTCGGAGGGCGGCTCCGGGGCTGAGCGCTGCTTCGGGGAAGATGGTTGCGGACGGGGAGTTTGCCGGAGCAGGAAGCGGCCGTGGGAAAGCTCTTCGACGAGGCCGCGTTTTTTCAGTTTGGCGAGCATCTGAAGGAGGGCGCGGCGGCTGGAGGGGCGAACCTGGAGTGAGCGGGAGAGGTCTTCCAGAGAGGCGGGGCCGTTTCTAAGTTGCAGAAAACGGAGGATGTTATCAGGACTGAGTTGCGACTGCCGGGACATGCAGGGACCCCTTTCCGGGGAGCGAGGGCGTGCGGATAGATTCTAGTCACTTTTCTGAAAATCGCTGTAACTTTTTTCGCGTTTCAGGAGTTTCATACGCAAGCCAACACACGACCGATTAGCCGCCCTCCGTCAGGCTAATCGGATTCCCCGAAAGGGGAATAACAGGGAGGCGAGAAGACCTGGCTCGCCTCCTTTCCTTTTCTCCTCGAACAATTTAGAGATTGGAACATGCAACGTGAGTCTGGTTGGCGATCCACTATTGCTGGAGATAGATGCGAAACAGGTTGGCCTTCACCGAACGGCGCGTACTGACGAAGTAGTTCGAGGAGATGCCCGTGGCTACATCAGCTTGATTGATCAAACTGGAGCCGGAAATCCGCGCGAAGTCCGCTTCACTATCGAAGCCCTTGATAAAAGCGGGAGGTGCAGTGCCGGGCTTGATGGGGATCGCGGCCGTCTTTAGAGAGCCGAAGGGAAACTGTCGGAGAGATACATATACCCATTTCCCGTCCAGACTCCATGAGAGCAGGGGTGCCGACGAGCGTGCTGTGCCGAACCCGGCGCTGCAGTTGTCACATACGGTGATCGGCGCACCACCAAAAAGGGGCACAGCCATGATTACCGAGTTCCTATCGCCGTGCCCATTTGGCGGCGTTGCGCCTGCGAGAGCCCAGCGCCCGTCGGGCGACACACTTTGCAACTGCATGATCGGAAGGTCTGAGACCACGTGAGGTCCGCCGCCATCTTCGTTGATCCTCATGATCTTTGGTGGAATTTGAGCGCCCTGATACAAGATCTCTCCCGGCTTGCCGAAAAAAACACGATTTTCGCCTCCGAATGTAAGTTGCCGCGGAGCCTGTGTGCCGTCAAGCCAGCCGATCCAGATCCCCGACCGGGCCTGACCCTGTTCCGTCGCGAACACAACCTTCTTCCCATCCTGTGATTGGCGAAGCTACCAGCTAACTGGCGTGCTCGTCATCGTCGCGGTCACTAGAGCGGAAGGAGTATGTTCGCAAATCTCTTAGAGTTTTAAACCCCAGAATTGGGAAACATTTCTGGAAGACAGCCGAGCGTCCACACCCTGCATCTGAAAAAACCAAGGCCTTGGGAACCGAATTTCGTGGCGCGGTGTCCATGAAATATAGCTAAGTTCCCGACCCCGGAAAATTAATAGAATCACCCAGCACTCGGTCGATGTTTGTTGACAGTTCCTTCTCATCACCATAGCATTATTTACACTGGAAGCTTTCGAAGCACATCGATTCTAACCGCGAGACCATATGAGCCTACGCGATTTCATCTCCAAGCAGTTCATCGACGTTATCGACTGGGTTGAGCCGGAAGACGGAATCCTTGCTTTTCGTTTCGACATGCAGGATCGGGAAATTCAAAACGGCGGCAAACTAACTGTCCGCGAATCGCAACTTGCAATTTTCGTGAACGAAGGGCACGTCGCAGATGCGTTTGGTCCGGGCCTTTATACGCTGAACACCAACACGCTCCCGATTCTCACCTACCTTAAGAACTGGGACAAAGCCTTCAAATCACCGTTTAAGTCTGATGTGTATTTCTTTTCCGCGAGAGTTCAGACCGACCAGCATTGGGGAACG
>DATLVJ010000578.1:0-6175 GCA_035577585.1 Candidatus Limnocylindrales bacterium | reverse complement strand
TCAATCATCCCGGAATTTGCACTATCTATGACGTCGGCGAGCAGGGCGGCCGTACTTTCATCGCCATGGAGTTCATCGACGGTGAAACGCTTCGCAGCCACATCCGCGGAAAAGCGCTTCCTCTGGAAGAACTCCTGAGTCTCGGTATCCAGATCGCCGAAGCGCTTGACGCGGCCCACTCCGAAGGCATCATCCACCGCGACATCAAACCCGCCAATATTTTCATCAACAAGCGCGGTCGCGCCAAGATTCTCGATTTTGGCCTCGCAAAACTTTCTCCCAAAGGAATTGCCGGCGCGGAAACGGATTCGGGCAGCGGCACGCCCGATTCCACTTCCATCGTTGGCATCATCAGCGGCACTCCTTCTTACATGTCTCCCGAACAGGTCCGCGGAGACGCCCTGGACCCTCGCACGGATATCTTCTCTCTCGGTGTCTTGTTGTATGAGATGGCCACCGGCCGGCAAGCCTTCGCCGGCGGCACCGGCGGCGCGATTATCGAGGCCGTTCTCACGCGCTCACCCACTCCCGCGCGAACGATCAATCCCGATCTCCCACCGCGGCTAGAAGAAATCATCAGCAAGGCCCTCCACAAAAATAAAGACCAGCGCTATCAGCACGCGGCCGAGATACACGCCGACCTGCAGCGACTCGAGCGAGGCCCCGATTCCAGTTGGAGCTCCGCGGACACCGCCACACAAACTTCCTTGCTTCCTGCCAAAATCGATTTAAGCTCCACCGGCGAACAGCGCGCCCAAAACCCGGCGTCACAAACAGGGACGATCCGCCCCATCCGCGTCTCCAGGAACATAGACTCGCTTGCCGTGTTGCCTTTCGAAAACACCAGCCGCGATCCCGATCACGAATACCTCAGTGACGGAATCGCCGCCAGTCTCATCAACATTCTCGCCACAATCCCCAAACTCCGGATCATGGCCCAAAGCACTGTTTTCCGTTACAAGGGCCGCGGAGTCGATCCTCAAGCCGTCGGCCGCGATCTCAACGTCCGCGCCGTTCTCACTGGCAGAATCATGCAGAGCGGTGGCTCGCTACGCATTGGCGCCGAACTGGTCGACGTCGCCACAGGGCTGCAACTCTGGGGCGCGCAGTACGATCGCAAGCCCGGCGATATCTTTTCGATTCAGGACGAAATTTCCAACGAAATCTCGGACAAGCTGCGTCTGAAGCTCACCCGCGCCGAAAAAAAGCGCCTGACCAAGCGCCAGACGGACGACCCCGAGGCCTATCGCCTCTATCTGAAAGGCCGCCATCACTGGAACAAGTGGACCGAAGACGGCTTCTACAAAGCGATCGACTACTTTCAGCAAGCGGTCGAAAAAGATCCCGCTTACGCTCTCGCCTATACCGGCATCGCCGATTCCTACATTCTCCTCGGCTGGAACAGCTACCTGCCGCCAAAGGACGCCTTCCCCAAAGCAAAAACCGCCGCGTTGGCCGCCCTCCGCCTCGACCCGGATCTCGGCGAAGCCCACACGCCCATGGCCGCCGTCCTCTGGCTCTACGACTGGCAATGGCCGGAGGCCCAGGCGGAATTCAAGCGCAGCATCGCCCTGAACTTCGCCCACCCGACCGCCAGCCATTGGTACGCCGAGTGTTTAATGACGATGGGGCACCAGGCAGAAGCAATCGCCGGGATGAAAAAGAGCCAGGAGCTCGATCCTCTCTCCCTCATCATCAGCGTCGCGATCGGATGGGCCCACTACATGGCCCGCCAATACGATGACGCCATCGCACAACTCCATCGCACAATCGAATTGGATCCCAACTACCCCGTCACCTACTGGATTCTGGGCCTCATCCTTAGAAAGCTGGGCCGCTATGAACTGGCCATCACCGAGGGTGAGAAAGGAGTGAGATTTTCCGGCGGCAGCCCTATGCTCACTGCAGCTCTCGCGCAAACCCTCGCCACTGCCGGCAGAAAAAAAGAAGCAATCCAGCTCCTCGATGAATTAACCCAACTGGCCACGCAAAAATATGTCGCGCCCTGCTTTTTCGCCGGAATCCACCTCGGCCTGCAGGAACCCGACCGCGCCATCGAATGCCTGGAGAAATCCTTCGAAGAGCATTCCCACTGGCTGATCTACCTCCACATCGATCCCAGCATGGACGCCCTCCGCCCCGACCCGCGCTTTCAAGACCTCCTGCGCCGCATCGGCCTTCCCCTAAAGCACGCCACCCGCGCCTGAATGCAAAGCCCACTTTGCGTTTCAAAACTCTGTTACCAATCGAACCGCCAATGGAGTCGGGCGTGAGAGTTTTTGGTCACACTTAACGGAACTGCCTTTGCAGGGTACGGGCACGATTTCATGCGAGCCACTTGGCTGGTATCATTAGCCCAATGGTGAAACATTCAAATAGGCTCGCATCGGAAACGGCCGCTTGGGGCTATCTGATCGGTGAAGCGATTGCCGGCGCCGTGGTCTTACTCCTCACCGCATACTGCATTTTCTTTAGCAAATAAGAAACAAACTCCTGATTGGTCGGGTCATCTGTAACTTGGACACGGGAACGACGGAACGTTCTACGCTCCGCGCCCGAGTTTGGCCCGTTCAATCAAACGATTCGACGGCAAGCTCGCGTCCGCCAGCTTCCTCGCCGTCTCCACGCCCGCCACCGGCAAGTTCGCCGCATCCAGCAATCCCAACTGCGCCAGCACCGACGCCTGGTCCCAATAAATGTGTTCGTTCGCCAGCTTCCCATCGCGAAAATGTACGATCACCACCAGTGGACATTCCACCCGCTTCCCTGTCGGAGCGATCCCCGGCAGCATCCAGTCCATCTCCATCGTGTGCGTGAACTGGAAAATCATCTCGTCCACCAGTCGCTCATCCCCAATCGTGCGCGAGACCGGAACGATCTTCGTATCCGGCGGCATCTTCGGAATAAAATGCTTCGAATAGAATTCCCGCAACTCTTCGTGCCCCACCCCGCCGGTCAGCACCGGTATGTGGTTCACATACGCATCCGGCACCATGGTCTTCAACGTCGCTTCCGCATCTTTGGTCGTGAATTCGCCGCGCAAATGCTCTTCCCAAAGTTTTCCCAGCGGCCGTTTCACCGAACCTCTTCGCTTCTTCGCTTTTCTCTTCTTACGCATCGCACTTCCCTTCCGCATCCCCAACTCAATTGCCACAGCCACAATCTATTTCTGCGCCTTCCCATCCTTCGCCAGCACAAATTTCTGAATCCTCTTCCCCGTGTCCACTTCCCCCGTATAAAGATTTCCCGCCGAATCCGCCGCGATCTGATGTATCCAGTGAAACTGCCCCGCACTCCTCCCATTCCGCCCGGTTCGCCCCACCACCGCTCCATCCTCGCGTCGCAGCGTCCAGATCACGTTGTCCTCCCCGTCCGCCACCAGCAAAAACTTCTGCTGCGCGTCCGCCGAAAACGCGAACTGCCACACCGACCCCACTCCCAGCGTTTCCGGTCGCACCATAAACTCTTTCAAAAACTTCCCCTGCTTCGTGAACACCTGCATCCGGTCGCTCGAACGGTCGCACACATATACCAACCCGTCGTTCGAAATGTGCACGCAATGCACCGGGTTGCGAAATTGCTGCGCAGGCGGAGCCGCGGCGCTGTACGCTCCCACATCGCCATCCTTCGGCGCATTTCCATATGCGCCCCACATCCTTTTGAACGCCCCCGTCTCCGAATCAAAAACAATCACACGCTTATTCATATATCCGTCGGCGACATAAACCTCGTGCAGTTCCGAATCCACCTCAATCCCCGCCGGCCTCCCCAAAATATCCGTCCGCGAACTGTCCGCCGCATCCCCCGATGGATGCCCGATCTCCATCACAAACTTCCCGTCCTTCTTGAACTTCAGAATGTGCCGGTCCGTCGCCGCGCTCCCTCCGATCCAAACATATCCCGCTTTGTCTACAAATATTCCGTGCTCGCTCTTCGGCCAATCGAATCCTTCGCCCGGCCCGCCCCACGAGCGCAACAAACTCCCCTCCTGATCGAACTCCAGCACCGGCGGTGCCGCGAAGCAGCACTCCGATCGCGGCGGCGTCTGCGCGGCTCCCAATTCATCCGCAGTATTCGATGCCGGCCGCTGCAACACCCAAACGTGGTTCTCCCCGTCCACGGCGATTCCGCCGATCTGCCCGATAATCCACTTGTTCGGCAACTCCTGCGGCCAGAACGGGTCCACCCGATACTTCGGCGCTTCTTGCGCGCAAACCGCGGACGCAAACACGCCCGCACCGAACACAAACGCAGCTGCAAGCCCGCACCGAACCAATCCCCGCGTAATGCCCCTCGGAAATAAAAAAGTGCGCATCCCACACTCCGCTCAACCGATCTTCCATCGTTCCGTTTCGGCGCGGAGTATAGGGCCGCTCACTCCATGTGTCAACGCAACCCCGTCCTCCTTCCTCTGCCACCCGTCCCAAAGTACAGTGCTATTGGATTCGCATCCCCTGTCCTTCAACCGCCTCGACCCGCTTTCTCGCATCGAATAGACTTGCAGAATGAACCGAGAATGCCGTGGCCTGCGATTTTCCTTCGACGCCAACGCCGAGATCGCTCCGGAAGCCTCCCCCCGCGCGACTCTCCCCGGACGCGTCACCGAGCTCAGCCTGATGGGCTGCTTCCTCGAAACCTCCGCCTCCTTTGAACTGAAAAACACCGTTCTCCTCAGGATTTACGAGGACCGCGAAACCTTCGAATCCGAGGCCATCGTCCTTTATACCCGCCCCTCCGGCGTCGGCCTGGTCTTCCGCGGAATCAAACCCCGCTATCGCGACGTCCTCCAAAACTGGATTCTCAAAGCCCTCGACCGCCAGCTCCAGGCCCAGCAAATCTCCACCTAGCGAATCATCAATCCGCATTCGTAGGGGCGGCTTCAGGCCGCCTTCCGTTCTTCCTCCGCCCTGTCTTCCAATTTCCCACGCCCACCCATCCTGTAGGGGCACGATAAATCGTGCCCCGGCGAGTCCGCGATCCGCGCTTTGCCTTTGTAGCGGCCGCCTTCCGAGGTCCGCATTCGGGACTCCGGATGCATTTGCGGAGCGGGCGCCTTTTCTTCCCATTGCCGCTCCAAATAATTTGAGAAACGTTCTTTCTGACAACTTCCCAGTCCCGCGCTATACTGTGCCCACTCGACACTCTTGTCGACATCGGCGATTCCGCCGAGAAGGAGGTGATCCAGTGAGGTACGGTTTACGTTGAAGCTGTAAACGAGGCGCTTGTGATCACCCCGAGCGCCTCTTTCTTCTCAGGAGGCACTTCCATGAACAAAGCATCCGCGCTCATCCTCACAATTGTCCTCGCGTGTCCCGCCATCGCAGCGGAAAAAACCCATGAACAAAAGCGCCTCGAAGCCTCCGGCCAGGTCTTCAAGGAGATTATGGATATCCCCGATGGAATTCCCAAAGACCTTCTCAACAAGGCTGAGTGTGTGATTGTGATTCCGTCCGTCCTTAAGTTCGCCTTCGGAGTCGGCGGCGACTTCGGCCGCGGGGCCATCACCTGCCGCACCGGCCAGCACTTCACCGGACATTGGAGCGCGCCCGCGCTCTTCGCCCTCGAAGGCGCAAACATCGGCTTTCAGTTGGGTGGCGAAGCCACGGACTTCGTTCTTCTGGTCATGAATCCCAAAGGCGCCAACTCCATCTTGAGCAGCAAAGTGAAGCTCGGTGCCGACGCTTCGGCCGCTGCCGGCCCCAAAGGACGCACCGCCGCTGCTGACACCGACGTCGTTATGAAAGCGGAGGTCCTCACCTATTCCCGCTCGCGTGGATTGTTTGCCGGCATTTCTCTCGAGGGCTCGACGCTTCGTTCCGACGGCAGCGCCAATAAAAAACTCTATGGCCGCGAACTCTCCGCCAAACAGATCGTCCGCGAAGGCAAAGTCGGCGTCCCCGCCTCGGGCCGTGAACTGGTTAATTTGCTGAATAAACTTTCGCCAAAGAATCAGTCCGACCCCGTCTCACTCAAAGAATAGAACTGTCGCCTTCTACTTAGCCCATATTCCTTTTGAACTCTGAGCAAGTGGTTGTACTATCGCGCCGCATAGTGTGGGGAGTCACTGATGAACGTCACCGTTGGATCGGAACGTCGCTTTGACCGCCGTCTGTACCTGGGTGCCAGTCTCATCTTCCTCGCTCTGGTTTTCTGGACATTCGCGCGCACCTTCTAC
>DATLVJ010000577.1:0-5790 GCA_035577585.1 Candidatus Limnocylindrales bacterium | reverse complement strand
CAGCAACGGCCGATTCCGCTGGTGACCAGCGAAGCAACGCTCCGGGTGCAATAAAACGTCGTAATAAACGGAGGTTGAGGCCATTTCCAAGCGACCTAAGCCCAGACAGTCCGCACAGACCGGCATGACTCTGCTGGAATTGATTATTGCGTGCACGATCTTGCTGATTCTCTCTTCGATGGCACTGCCGGTTGCGCGATTTACAGTGATCCGCGAGCGGGAGAAGGAACTGCGGCTGGATCTGCGGGAGATGCGCGGGGCGATTGATAAGTATAAGGATATGGCGGACCAGCAGAAGATTCGCGTGGAGCTGGGGAGCGAAGGGTATCCGCCGGACCTGGAGACGCTGGTGAAGGGCGTGGCAGTTGGAGGATCGGGCGCGGCGGGGAAAAATATGCGGTTTTTGCGGCGGGTGCCGAAGGATCCTATGACGGGGCGCGTGGAATGGGGCATGCGATCGGTGCAAGATGATCCGGATTCGACGAGTTGGGGCGGGAAGAATGTTTTTGACGTGTATTCGAAATCGTCGGGCACGGCATTGGACGGGACGAAGTATTCGGACTGGTAGGTTTTGCTATCCGAACGAAGGTGATGGAATGACGAGACATTTTAAGGCCGAACGGATTGGGCGGCTGGGCGCGCGGGGATTCACGCTGATTGAATTGATGATCGTGATGATGATCATCTCAATCCTGATTGGCGTGGCGGCGGTGATATACGACAAGACGGTGAAAAAGGCGCGGGAGTCGGTGTTGAGGCAAGACCTGCAAACGATGCGGCAGGCGATTGACAATTACACGCTGGATAAACAGCAGGCGCCGCAGTCGCTGGATGACCTGGTGGACGCACATTATCTGCGCGAGGTGCCGATTGATCCGGCATGCCATCAGAAAGATTGGGTGACGCATATCGGAGATACGGTGCTGAGCCCGGAGCAGACGAGTACGGGCGTGGATGACGTACATTCGGGGTGCGAGCAGATCGGGAGTGACGGGACATCGTATACGACGTGGTGAGTTTGGTGAGGAAGCAGCAGAATCAGCGAAGGGGGAGAAATTTGACGGGCGTTGGCGGCTCCGCTATAGTGGTTGTGCGGGGTGGAGCAGCCTGGTAGCTCGTCGGGCTCATAACCCGAAGGTCGTCAGTTCAAATCTGACCCCCGCAACCATCTCAAGATTCCTTAGGGCGGTCACAGGCGACCGCCCTTCGTTTTTTCCGAGCAGACTCCACTGACCCTCCGCCGTGTAGAACCGTGCATCACCTCGCATGGTGGGTCTCATTACGATTCCGCCTTCGATGTGTTTCGATAGCTCAAACCGTGCGGCCTCCGGTTGGGCATGAAGGGCCGCCCTGATCTGGTGAAACTGTTTGAGTGCGAACTCCCGGACGTCGGCAAGCGCTGCCTGAACCGAACCGGAAGTTGACCCCCAGAGCATTTGCTCGATCGCGCGGTGTTCTGACTCCCTATCGGCTATCGCCTTCATCAAAGCGGTGTTGGCGCCCTGCATTGCGACGGCTTCAGCGAGCCGCCCAAGTTCAACATCAAGCGTATCCATTCGCTTGCGTCGCGTGTCGATTTCTCCCGACACGGAGTTGAAACTCTCCTCGAGTTCAAGCTCAAACTTTGCCAAGGCATATTCCATGGCTTCAGGTTGGAGCACGGCTTCCTGTAAGCGCTCCAAGATTTGTGACTCCACCCGGTCGTTCCGCTCGCGCAAGCTGTTGCTGCAGGTTCCCCGACTGTAGTTGCGTGGGCATCCCCACCGCGGGTGGTCATTCTTCCGGCTGCCAGTGATGATTGCCAAGCGGCCACCACAATCCGCGCAGATAAACATTCCGGAGAAGAGATACTTTGAGCCGGCATTCCGAGAGAGCAACCCATTGGGGCGATTCCCCTTGTAACTCTCTTTGAGCCATCGCAAGCGCGCTTGGACAGTCTCCCAGAGTTCGTCGTTGACGATGCGAAGCTCTGGAAGAGAGTTGGTTCGCCATTCGTTCTCAGGCCTCAACCGCGCAACACGGCGATTAGTTCCGGGGACCTTCACAAACTTGCATCGGTTCCAGACCATCCGACCAACATACCGCTCGTTGTGTAACATCGCCCGTATTGCCGTCGGGCACCAACCGGCGGCCGACCGTCCACTCCGCGGTCGCGGCGCCGGAATTCGCTCCGCGTTGAGCGCTTTAGCGATTGTTTTCAGGGCCGCACCGCCGGCGCTCATTTCGAAGATTCTGCGAACCGTCACGGCCTCGTCCTCGACGACTTGGAGCTTTTTCCCACCTTCCGACTGCACCGTCTCGTACCCGAAGCAACGTCCACCTGTATGGAATCCCCGAAGGAGATTGCCCTCCATGCCGCGGTGCGTTTTCTTCGCAAGTTCTTTGACGTACAACGAATCCATCAGGCCGTGGACGGTGACAAGAACATCTGCCTGTTCGTCCTTAGAGTCGATACCCTGTGAAACGGCAACCACGCGAACGCCGGCGAAGTTCAGGCGCTCGAAGATCCTCATTGCATCGCTTAGGCTTCGGGACAGTCGGCTCGAATCGTCCACCAAGACGGCATCGAATGGGCGATTGCGCGAGGCGGCTGCCTCCATCATCCGAGTAAGCCCGGGCCGGTCAGAGCCGACCCCGGAGAGCGCTTCGTCAGAATAGACCTGATCGCCAAGGATTTCCCAACCTTCGCGGGCGGCAAACTCCCGACATTTCCGAAGCTGGTCTTCCGGCGAAAGCGGGTTTTGCATACTGGTGGAGACGCGGATGTAGGCGGCACAGCGGAGTCGGCTCATTCGCTCACCTCGGCTGAGGATTCATGTGACACAGAGTTTGGCACGTTTCTAAAGTTCAGAACATCCCCTTTCGGCATCTGGGAGCGATATAGGCGCACCATTCCCGGGACGATCACTCGGTCAATCCAACCCTTCAGCGCCGGGTCGAGCCTGGCACCCAAGCGCTCAACTTGCTTCTGTCGTTCAGTCACTCACCGCCTCATTCTCTCCTTTCACGATCATGGAATCCCGGATGGGCGTCCGGGCCGCAGCTCGCTTCAGCCGATGCGGATGGCGCAAAAACACCGCTCTAGCCCATCACTGTACTATTTCGGTTTGACCGTCTCCCCCTCTCGTCATCGGGGTGGCATTCGTCAAACGATTCTTGGCGATCTGTGCCCGATAGTCAGCCTCATAAAACTTGATCTGGTCGCACATCTCGACAAGGCGGCTGGCAATACGCTCGTCGAGTCGATTTAGTGCCTCGAAGTCGCTGTTACTCGTCACCACCAGCACGACATCCCGGGTGTAGCATTCATCGACAAGATGCAACAGGGATTGGCGAACGTATTCGGTCGACTTCTCCGAACCAAGGTCATCCAAGACCAGAAAGTGCGTGTGATGCAGAAGCTCGTCAACGATTTCCCTTGCACTTTCTTTGTGCTTGAAGGCTGTCTGACAGCGCAGGGTGAAACTGCGGGCATTAACGAACTCACCGCGAAAGCCGCGTTTGATCAAAGCCCGCATTGCCGCTACTGCCAGGTGCGTCTTGCCGGTGCCGACACCGCCGAAGAGGTAAAGGCCGGTCTCCTGTTCACCATTTGCCCAGTTCTTTACCAATCGGACCCGTTCCACCAGGCGCTTGGTGTAGACATTAAATCCGGCAAATGTGCAGTCCCGATAGTGAGGTGGAACGCTAACTAGGCCCAACTGAAGTCCCTTTTGCATTTTGGCTTCGTAGCATTGTTCACTACAAACGCCGAGGCGCTGAGGCTCCGGAGTTTCGTCTTCAATGGCTGGCATATAGAATTCGTTCTGGCACTCGGAACAGCTTCGCCTGCGGCTTTCGCGCTCCTTACAGGGTGCGCAGGTCCGCTCGCCTTCCGTGATGCGGGAATCACAGGTGTGGCAGTGACCGTGAATGGGAGTGTCGTCGCAGTGGCAGTGCGCTTTGGCCTCCCACTCGCGCATTTTCTCTTTGAGCCACTCCTCAGTAGACTGGGATGCCATCGAACTTGCTCTTTCCCTCCGAGCCATCGGCGCCAGGAATGGAAGCTTGCCGAGATTCCGCTTCGACTCTGCGCTTTGCGTCGTAGAACGGTTTGGGAACGCGGATAGCCGCTTGCCCGCAGGCCTGAATGCATCTCTCCATCGTGTCAGCAAGACCTTCGGATTCAGGACGCTCGCTGTGGATGCGCTCCCACGTACTTTGAAATTCGGGACCCCCACATGGAGGAATTGCGATTTCACTCCATGCTTTTACTTTGGTCTTCCCTAAAAGAAAAGCAGCACTAGCAGCAGCGGTTTCTTCCCTCTTCTCTGCCTCTGCTTCTTCTTCCTCTTTCTCTTCTCTTCTGTTGCTCTTTCTCTTACTCTGGTCGGGAGTTGCTCGGGGTTCACTCAGGAGTCGCTCGGGAGCTACTCGTGAGTTTTTCGCCTTGAGTCCACGCTGCGTCCATTCGTCTAAGTACTCAAGCATCTGAGGGATACGAACAACCCGTTTTTGACACGCCTTCGGGTCGATCAGTTGAACGGACGCGAAGACCTGCAACGTGCGTTCGGTCTCCTCGAGAGAAATTCGCAGCTCATCTGCCAGCCAATCGACGTTCGTGTACGGGTTTTTGAGGTCCAATGCGGGGGCGAACTTGGCTGCCGTTCCGCCCCGCTGTGCGACAATCTCGAAGAGCTTGAACGCTCTCGCGTACCCGGCCTCACCGAGTAGCTTCTCAATCGCGCGGAACTTTGGGTGTTGCCGCGCATCGCTGTAATGCTTCAACCATTGCATGTAGTCTCCTATCCGTTTCCGTTTTCCTTACAAATCTCACGAACCGATGCGCCGCTTCGCTTCCCACATGAGATCGCGCACCTGTTTCTGGGCGCCAGCGAACTCATTGGCCGCGACATGGCCGCCGTTGTAGAAATCGCGCATTATAGCTTCGGCTCGCTGCTCAGGGTCGCTGAAGGTAAATGTGGCTGTGCCTCCCGCGAGTTCCACGAGTGCGATCTGAAAGCCCTTGACCAGTAGGAAGGCGGCGACTTCAAGGCGGGTGGTGCGGCTCTGGGGCGGTTGTGGTGAGAGACCTCGAAGATCTGTTTTCATTTTTCCCTTCCTTCCATTCCGTTTTCCATCAAAATGCAACATTACGAGCGGGGGAAGCCCACTCACACCACTGCCAAGTCCCACGGGATGAACACCGCGGATTGCGAAAACGCATCACTACAGGGACTTTGTTGCGTTGTTTACTTCGCGCGTCCTTCGACCAGTTCCTGAAAATACGAAGGCTCTGCCGAACTCACCACGTCGATCCGTCCGCCACCCTTCAACATCGGCTGTGCTGCCCGGATACTGCTCTCAAGATCTGGTTGGAACGCTCCCTCGTCGATGAACAACCCCGATGCCGTGTGCTGCCTCAGCACATCGCCACCCTGTGGGATGCCCCACATTTCACCGATCGCCAGCTTCCGTTCAGTGTCCCCTGGCCGGTAGAACCGCAAATGGCAGTAGGAATACTCGGCCGGATACATGGCCTTCAGCCACGGCTCTTGGTGCTCGTAAATGAAAAAGCACCTTCGAAGCAGGGCGTCCGAGTCTTCTTCCTTCTTGGATTGGATGAAATTCAGCCGACGTCCACCGACTGCCGAAATAAACTGCGTGTCATGGAGGTACAACGCGCAGAACGTCCAGCTCGCCATCATCTGCCGCGACTTCTCCCATAGGTTTTGCCGGGTTGCCAACCACTGCCTGACCATCCATCGGAGATACTCCTTATCCGGAAATGGCTTCGCGGCGATCGACGTG
>DATLVJ010000576.1:0-11786 GCA_035577585.1 Candidatus Limnocylindrales bacterium | reverse complement strand
TGGGACACGAAGTCTACAATCGGCACAGTCGCTGGTTGGTTCACAGTTGAGCTGACATTAAACGACGGGAGTGCGGTCAAGGCGACGACGATTCAGTTCCAGTGAGACAGGAGGCCCGCCGCGTTACAAAGCAAGGCTGTGACGCTGATGGGGCTTCACGCTCGGCTCGTTTCCGTTACTGCCCAAGGCGTCGGCGGATCTCCGGAAGCATCGGGTCCTCGCCTGCTTTCGCGCGAACATTCAGATAGGTGCTGTAGGATTCACGGAAGCCCGGGCTGTTCAGCCCCTCGCGCGCGCGCCCCTGATAATAATAGGCCTCAGGCAAAAAGCCGTAAGTCGAAACGTAATCGAATAGGTCCAAAGTTTCGCCACGGCGCTTGATGCAGCGGTCGAATTCCGCATCGGCTTCCGGGAAAAGCCCGGCATCCAAGTAGGCCCGCCCGAGATCAAGCCGGCCGATCCAAATGTCGAGCATCTTGGTCGCTTCGTCGAACAACTGGATAGCGCGGCGCGGATCTTTCTGTTGCAGGGCCTCTTCGCCTTCGATCAAATTGGCATACACCCGCGGCTCGAGTTGCACTTCAGAGGCAAGACCCTCGGCGATTTTTTGCGCCTTTGCTGTCTCGCCGGAAGCGGCATAAATGCGGCCGACCGCAAACCGAGTGGAAACTGACTTACTGTTTGCCAGGGCATGTTCCGCTGCAGTCAAGGCTGCTGGCTTTTGTTTGAGTAAAAGTTGTGCATAGGCAAGCAGCCCAAAATCGGCTCCGGCAGACTCCAGTCTGCCAGCCTTCACGTCCGCGGCCGCCGCAGTTTCCAATAAGTGCACAGCATCGGTCAGCCGCCCTTCGTAAATAGCAATGTCAGCCAGTCCAGGGCCGGCCATGGACTGGCCAAAGTCACTGGTTTTCTCAAGCTGCTGGTAGGTCTTAATCGCTTCTGCGAGTTGCCCTTGCCCAACCTGGGCATAGGCCAGGGCTGCGTAGCCCGTTTCAAACGCAGAGTTAACCTTTAATACTGTGCGTGCCTCTTGCTCCGCCGATTGAAAATCCCCCGTGTAGGAAAGATACAACGCAAGGTTGACACGCAGCTGGTTGTTGGGAGCAACCTCCAAAGATCGCTTCAGCTCATCTATCGCTTTCGGCGTGTTGTGCTCACTCTTGTAGCAAATGGACAGATTGTTGTGGCCCATGTTGTCTGCCGGGTACTGTTTCAGGAGTTCGCTGTATTCCTCAATACATTTGTCCCAGTTCTCGCTCATGAGGTAATACAAGCCGCGGACACGATAACGTTCGCGTTCCGTCATTCGATCCACGTGCTGCATGGCTAGCTTGAAGTATTTCTCGGAGTCCTGTTCATGCCCCAGGTTTCCGGCTACGGCGGCCATGCCGGAGTAAGCGCGTGCGAAGTCCGGGTCCAACTCCGCCGCCTTGGAGAAGGAGTCAAACGCCTCGCCCATTTTTCCGGCGAACTGCTGATCCATCGCAACGCCATACTGATGTACGGCTTCCAGCGAGCCAGCCTGGAAAGCTCCTGCCTCCGCCGCAAGTTGGACCGATTCGGGAGTGGAGTCGCCGAGTGCTTTACGGATGGGAGCCACCAGATTGGGGATAGCGAGCAGAATCTTGTCTTTGTTGTCGGCGGTAACCTCGCTATGAGCGATCACATTCCCGCTTACTGCGTCCAGGGCCGTGGCAGAGAGACTGTATTTGTCGCCTCGCCTGCTGAGTTCCCCCGTAACCACTGCGCCAATTCCTTGGGCGATGGCCACAAGGCGTGCCGGCTGCTCATCGAGCTTGTCAGTGGGATTTGGCAGCTTCTCAGCTAGTTTTCGCGCGTTGCCCCGGTTGTAGGCGTTGATGAAGCTGGCACCTTCGAGCGCCACGTTGAACATGGGTTCCAGTGTGCCGTCAAAAATCGGATCGCCCGTATGGTTTGTAAAATCCGCAACCAGAATACTCACTGGTGCGTGAGCCGCTTTCGGTTTTGGATTCGCGAAGCGAAACGCCACCCCAGCCAAGACGAGTGCCGCGGCCAACCCGCCCGAGACCCACTTCCAATAAGCCTTCTTGGGTAACGCGGGGACATAGATGACGGAAGTCCCCGAGGAAGGACCCAGCCATATTTCCAACTGTTGGGCCATTTCGCCCGCGCTGGCGAAGCGGTCCGCGGGCTCAATCTCCATCGCTTTGGCAACAATGTCGCTAAAAGGCTTGGGAATGGCCAGATCCGCCTCATGGAGGGGCTTGGCCTTTTCTTGCATGCGCTTCCAAAGGGTGGCTAAAGGCGTTTCGGAATAAAACGGCGATTGACCGGTTACCAGCTCATAGCAGATGACGCCGAGTGAAAACAGGTCAGAGCGTTCGTCGAGCTTTTCCCCTTTGCCCTGTTCCGGCGACATATATTCGGGTGTACCAATCAGTGCGCCCGTTTGTGTCATGCCCGGCAGATACGCGGAACGCGCGATGCCGAAATCCATAACGTAAGCGCGCCCGTTGGCGTCCAGCATGATGTTTTGCGGTTTTAGATCGCGGTGCACCACGCCTTCGCCATGAGCGACTTCCAGGGCGCGGCAGATTTGAAGAACGATGCGGGCGGCCTGTTCGGCGGGCAGCTTGCCTCTTTCTTTGAGGACAGCACGGAGATCCTGCCCATCCAGATACTCCATTGTGATGAACTTAAAGCCGTCAGCCTGGCCTAAGTCGAAAATCCGGACAACATTTCGGTGAGTGATCTGACGAGCAAGAATAAGCTCCTGCTTGAACCGTCGAAGCATCTCGGGATTCTTGGTTAGTTCAGGACGAATGACTTTTAGGGCGACCAGGCGATCTAATTCAGTGTCACGCGCTTTGTAAACGGCTCCCATTCCACCTTGGCCCAGGATCGCGAGGATTTCGTACCGCCCGCCAAGGATCGTCCCCGGTTCAATTTCTCCTTGGGAACTTAAGGGAATCCTGGTGGTGGTAACTGGAGCCGTCCAGTCACCGGGAGTTGCTGGCGTCCGGGTAGGGGCGATTGTTCCGTGAGGATCCGATTGCTGGGGAGTCGAATCGGATTGGACTCGCTCATTCCCGGCAAAAGTCTCTTGAAGCCGGCGCAGCGGCTTACCGCAGGCTTTGCAATCTGTTGCGGCGGGCAAATTTTCACTGTTGCAATGAGGGCATCGCATGATCAGAACTATCTCGCCTCAGTATCGTCCCCGAATTCGTGACCTTCTGTGATTGGATAAGTGCAGAGACAACCGTCAATAGCATTCAGCTTATATTAGTCCACGCACGGCTACAGTAGGTAACTTTTAATGGCGCTGTTGGGTGGAATTACTTTGGCTTTGCATACCTTCGAGTGAAGCCACGTTAGGTGGGAGCTCAGCCAGCAAGCGACTAAGCAGCCTGGCAGCCTCCTGTTCGATGTTTGCGTATTCGTCTGACCTAGGGGACATGCTCTCAGGCCGCTCAAAGATACGGTGGATTACCTGGTCGCGACAAGTATTGCCGATCCCAAGCGCATGGGGACGATGGGGGCCTCGTACGGCGGCTATGTCGTGATGGAGTCGTTTGCGGAATATCCCCAAGTGTTCGCCGCGGGCGCAGACCTATTCGGAGTGGTCAATTTTGAGACTTTCTTCCAACACACGGAATCGTGGATGGCGGCAGGTTCAAAGGCTGAGTGCGGCGACCCGGTAACGCAGCTTGATTTGCTGCGACAGTTATCACCGATCCCTAAAATCGACCAGGCAAAAGCGCCTGTGCTTGTAATGCAGGGGGACCATAACACGAATGTGCCGCTCGAAGAAAGCTGAACAGGTTGTGGCAGCCCTGAAGGCGCGTCGTATTCCTGTTAGCTTCATCATATTCCCGGGAGAAGGTCATGGATGGCAGAAGATTTCCACGCGTGTAGATTCGAATGTGGCCGTGACTGAGTGGTTTCGAAAATATCTTCAAGCCCCGACGGAAGGCGCCCCGGCCCGCCCCTAAATGGTTTATCGTTGATGACTCGGGACGGTTGACGGGCTAACCGGAAGTTATTTCGGGCCAGAAGTCCGGTTCTGGGAAATAAGCCTTGCAACAAAGTAAGTGTTCCGTTGCATTTCTTGTGTTCCCCGATTCGAGTCTAAGGCAGTTAGCGCGATGTGAAGCAAGGGTCAGTCCGGGCGTAGTGTTGCATTTCGTAGGGCTGCTTGGCCAGGGCTTCGACTGGAAGAAGACCTCGCGAGAGATGGGGATTGGTGCCGGGACGCTCTATCGGGTTGCTAGAGGCGGTTCCAAAACTCGGGAAAGGGTTTGTTGAACAGTCGAGTAACTCGTCGTCCGGACACTCGATTTTCTCCCCATACATGAGTCGAGACAGGTGGCCGAATCAAAAATTCTCTCAGGGGCGCCAAGTAGGTATAGACTTGGCGATTGTCGATTTGGATACACCCAAAGTCTTCGCCTGGCCTTCGACTTGACGCAGTTAATGTATATGTTAACTTATAGGCTGCGCTAGGAGGAGGCCACCGTGAGGATACCGAATGTCCTACGAACCCAAGTTGCCTTCCGGGCTCGACAATCTCTTGTTGGCTGGGGAGAAGCTGGCCATTGTATTTGCGGTGAGAACAAACGGCTCTATGCCTGCAAAGGACTTTTTCGACGGCGAGTTGACTGATGCTGAGCGTCGAAAGTTCCGCCCGCCGATGGAACGCCTCGCCGAGACTCGGCGGGTAGAGAACAGAGAACATTTCAAGAAAGTCGAAGCGACCAATCTGTGGGAGTTCAAATCACACCAAATCCGACTACTGGGCGGCTACCTTGATGACGGACGATTTGCGCTGGCCCATGGCATAAAAAAAAAGCAGGACCGCTTGAAATCTAGCGACATCCAAGTAGCTGAGGAGATATTGAGGGAATTTGTCCACGGCGAGAAGGAACGAAAGCGCAATCAAAATAAGTCCCGCCAGGAGAAGACGACATGATTCGCTACGGCAAGCAATATCACGCGCGGTTCAACGAACCCGATGAAAAGCGACTTTACGAGCAGGAGAAACTCCTGTTTGACGCTACTGAACTGATCAGCAAGTTGATGGAAAGGGAGAATATTTCTCGCTCTGCCCTGGCTGAACGACTCGGGAAGTCGAAAGCCTACGTCACCCAAGTTCTCAGGGGACAAGCGAACATGACGTTGCGGACCCTGGCCGACCTCATGCATGCCATGGGTTACTCGATTAAATTGGCGGCCTCTCATCCCCAGCGAGCGTCTTGGTCGTACGCATGCCCATGGCAACCGTCGATGCCCACTACGATTTATCGGACTGCCGCCGCATCGTCCAAATTCCCGTTCACGAGCCCGGCCACTGGCCAAGGGGATAACGGTTGCAACGAAGTGGTAGCGGCGTAATGACGTTGTTTCTAGATCTATCGAAAGAAGAGTTCGCTACGGCCAACAAGATAGTTCGCCTAGCTGAACTGCAAACAGTGTTGCTCGAAAGGAGTAGCACTGCTGTGGCGAAATCATTTGCCGAGGGTGGTCGCAAACTCCCACCTTCAGAACTCAAATTCATGCACCGTGCGGTGGTCGCTTCTTACAGCAAGCAAAAACTGCAATTACGCGTTGTCTTCAGGGTTCGGGGACAAGAGTCTGGGCAAGGTGGCAAACCCATCTTGGCTCTGAGTGCTACATTCTTTTCCGAGTACAGCTTTCCAAACGAAGTTACCCTGTCGGAGGAAGAGTGCAGAATTTTCGCATCTGCGAACGGCATTATGGTTACGTGGCCATACTGGAGAGAGTTGGTGCAATCAAACATTGCTCGCATGTCTTTGCCTCCGCTCACGCTCCCATTCATGAAGCTTCGTCAAAAGCCAGCCGAGGAGCCAAAAGACACCGTGGTCCTTACAACTCCTGACAAGGACCTCAAATAGGTGCAAGGGCCCGCGATAGTTCCGCGTAGCGTTGTGTCCCGACATGTCAGTGCCTGTCCTGAAAACCCCCAGTAAACTGCCATCCCCAAAGTGAATAGAATGAAGGATCAGGGATAGACATAATCCTGGTTCCGAAATCAGTAGATTTTCGAACTCTGTGGGGCAGGACAGAATTGCGCGCGAGATGCATCTGAGAGCTGAATCTAGGGAAACTCCTCGGGTCTACGGACTGTGCTTTGTAGCGTAATGTGGCCATCCGGCTCTCCATCCGCAGAGTACACGCCGGCCCTCTTAACGTCCGTCTGCAAGTTCAGCGTTCATAGCGTTCGGAAGTCGTTTACTGCACGCTTGCTTGAATCTTCAATAGGTGTGCGTCCAGGTCAGGGGAATCTGTCGACGACCAACTGAGCACTGCCGGGAGGTCATCCCCTCCACGCTTCGGCAGCTAACGGCAGCTCGTTGAGTTCTGCGCGGGCTTCGCGCCAGCTCGGGTAGTGGTCCCTGAGTATCGCCACGAAGCGCTCAGTGTGCGTCGGCTCAATCAGGTGCGCCATTTCGTGAACGACCACGTATTCGAGGAGGTCTTTCGGTTTTTTCACCAGTTCTGTATTCAACCGAATCCGACCCGCCTTGTGATTGCAGCTCCCCCACTTGGTTTTCATCCGTTGCAGGAAATACGCATCCACTTCTACCCTCAACTTCTGCTCCCATTTCTTGATGAGCGGCGGCAGCGCCTTGTGCAAAAGCGATTTGTGCCACTCGTGCATAACGACAGCACGCTTGTGAGCATCGCTGCCTGGACGCACTGTCAGCGTGATGCGCCTATGATCGAGCGAAACGAACGGCTTGGTTTCTTGATAGACGATGGTAAGAAGGTGTCGCCGCCCCCAAAGATAGTGGCTTTCCCGCTCGACAAACTTGCGCGGCGCTTCACGAGCCTGGTTCCGAAGTTTCGATTGCTGTTCGCGAATCCAACTTAGCTTCGAAATTGCGTAAGCGCGGGCAACATCGAGACGGGTTGCAATTGGGGCTACAAGCGTCACCCGCCCGCCCGGTGGGTACACCGAAAGGTGGACATGCTTGATGGCCTTCCGTGTCACCAAGATCGAAATTTCTCCAAGTTGAATGGTCTCGTTTTTCATCAGTAGCCTGGCTGGTTCTTAATGACCTCGAAGATGGCCTGTGTCGCCTGCCGATCGCGAGACATGACCGGGAAAAGTGCGTTGAGCACTTGCTTCTCGCGAATGTCGTCGCCCTTCCATCCTGCCGGAGCCTTTTCCCTCATTGCAAGATCAAGTTCGAGGGCCAGCTTCGCCCTTCCGTCTTCGTCCGCAGGGCACTGGAAACTCGTGGCGGGGATGTCGGACAGGTTGTTGAAGAGCACGATAGCGCCCGGATACCCGTTCAACATCGCAGGATGGCCGCCGGCGTCCTTCTGCGCCATTCGCCTCACGAGTTCCTCAGCCTGCTTTAGAAACGCCTCATAAGCAACGGTATCGGCGCGGCTTTGCTTGATGAGGTCGGCCAAAAGCTTTGACATCTCCGCGTAGAACCGTGGGTCGGTGAGCCGGTTGCGGATGATAGTTTTCCGGACGTTGTTGATGATCCCTTCCGCGATAGCGTTTCGCGAAAGCTTTCCTTTCTCGTTCAACTTTCTCGCAATGGCATCGTGGATCCCGGTCTCGATGATCAGCTCGGTGAGCGGCAGTGAACTCAGGTTGCCTAAGTCGGCGGCGGGGTCTGCCTGGACGTAAGTGTTCAAGAGGTGGCGCATATCCGCCTCGTAGGGTTTGATGTCCAGCTCCTCGCCGGAGTGCTTTTTGATCGCGGAGCGGGTATCGGTATAGAACGCCACATCCTTCTCCAAGGCTGCGGCTTCGGCGTCAGAGTAACCTGCGTCGTTTAGATTCTGGGCGACGGCGGCATAGGCGCGAACCAAAATAGCCACAGACTTGTAGAACGAAACCCTCAGCGCCTCCGTTTCAGAAAGGGCGTTGGGGTTGCTGGCGTCCCCGCAGAAGTAGTGAAGATACTGCTCCATCTCGCGTGGCGGTGGGATCGGCTCACAAAGATAGCGGATCGCTTCGCGGGCAGCATCTAGCTGTTTTTTCCCCTCCACAAGCCAATCTTTGAGCTTGACGTTATTCTCGCCACCGCCACTCTCATCGATCTCTAGTTCGTCGGAGTTGTAAACCGCGATGGCTTCCTGCACGTCCCCAAACAGTTCCTTGAAATCAACAATGCGGCCATAGTCTTTGTCGTCGCCGTCGAGCCGGTTGGTGCGGCAGATGGCCTGGAATAGGTTGTGATCGCGGAGTTCGTTGTCGAGGTAGATGTAGGTGCAGCTCGGGGCGTCGAAACCGGTCAGGAGCTTGCTCACCACAATGAGAAGTTTGAGGTTGGCCGGTTCCTCGATGAATCGTCGCTTGGCTTCATCTTCATAGGCCTTCGTCGTCTGTCCGTCTTTCAAGACGTGCATCGTATAGCTGTCGAACTTGTATCTCTCGTCGCTATCGGCTGGTTCGCGAGAAATGGCGTTGTGGTTCGGTTCGTAGGACGTGATGATGCCGCAATATTTGCCGAAGGGCGTGTTTTGGAACAGGCGGAAATAGTGGCAAGCGTCGTAGATGCTGGCCGCCACAAGGATGGCGGTGCCCCGATCGTTGTTTAGGCGTGGTTTGAGGCTGAAATCCTCGATGATGCTAGCGATGATGCGCTGTTTGCGTTCACTCGCGCTCATTAGCTCTTCCATCGTGGCCCAGCGTTGGCGCAGCACGGCGCGCTGAAAATTATTCAGCCCTTTCGTCTTCTGCTCGAACCACGCATCGACGGCCTTTTGGGAGGTGAGACGCTGCGGCACGTCGCGAGCCTCGTATTTCAAGTCGAGGATGACCTTGTCAGCCACCGCCTCGTGAAATTTGTATGTATGGATGTAGGTGCCGAACACATCCCGCGTCAGCTGCTTGTCCTTCCTCAGCAGTGGGGTGCCGGTGAAGCCGACGAAAATCGCGTTGCTTAGCCATCGCTTCATCTGCCTATTCATGTCGCCACCCTGGGTGCGGTGACATTCGTCGACGAAGACGTAAAACCGGCCGTGTGTGGGTGGCGGGGGACCCTTCAAGTCGGCGGGATCAAACTTGTGAATAAGCGCGCACAGCAATCGGGGCGTTGTGGCCCCCAGCTTCGCAACAAAGTCGGCGCGGGAAGTGATGCGGGGTGATGGCGAGTTCTCGCCGATAACCCCGGCGTTCTTCATCACGCCCTCGATCTGCTTGTCCAACTCATCGCGGTCGGTAACTACGAGGATGCGAGCTTCTGGGTCGTGCTCCAACAGCCATTTGGCGAGCAACACCATGAGTATGCTCTTGCCGCTCCCCTGCGTGTGCCAGATGACGCCGCCCTCACGCTTCCGGATGCGCTCCTGCGCGGCCTTCACGCCTGCAAACTGATGCGGGCGCGGCACCTTCTTTATGCCGTTATCAAAGATGATGAAGTTGCGAATCACATCGAGCAGGCGGGCCTTTCCGCACACCTCCGCAAGTGGTCGGTCCAACAAGCCCCCCGGGGGCGGCGGGCTAGTGTCCGCCGCTTTCCATTCCACGAAGAACTCCTCTCGTGTGGTGACCGTGCCGTAACGAAGCCCCTGAGAATCGCTCCCAGCAAAGAGCAGTTGTGCCGTCGTAAAGAAACCCTTGTTGAAGATTTCTTCCTGGTTGGTGATGAGCTGGCGCACCCCGTCCCCAACTTCTATTGAGCTGCGCTTCAACTCAATCACCGCGACAGCGATGCCGTTTAGGTAGATGACAAGGTCGGGCCTGCGCTCGAATCCGCCACGCAAGGTCACTTCCTCTGCCACGGCGAAGTCGTTCTTCTCAGGGTGCTCCCAATCCACGAGATGCACTGTGTCGTGCGGCTGACCGGCTGCAATCTGCACCGGCACGCCATAGCGGAGCAATTGGTAGGTTCGAAGATTTGCCTGATAGAGCGTAATCCCCGTTGCGTCCGCCGCTGTTTCCAGTTTTTGCAGAGCGGCAGAAATGTGCGCTTCGGAATAACCACGCGTTTTCAGGTTCTCTCGCAGTGCCTCCGTCTCGATGGGGCGGTTATTCTCGCGCTTGTTCCATTCGCCAAGGTAGCGGTAGCCGAGGCAGTCGGAGCGCGACTTGTCCGTGAACAGGGCGATGACTCGGTTCTGGGTCCGGCGCTCGGAGCGAGGTTGCTCAGGCATGCGGCACCTCTACTGAAACGAGGCGAGTCCTGCCAGTCAGAAGTTCCTGCATCATGGCCTGCTTGACCTCGCGGGTCTTGGCCAGCCGCGCCGTGAACGCCTCTAGTTCTGCGTCCATAGCGGTCAACACGTCGGCAATAGCTGTTTGTTCAGGAAGCAGCGGTAATCGAAGTACGTAGTTCTTGACCACGTTCCAGTCTGACCGAGGCATGTGTGTGCCATAAGCTGAGCTGGCGGCTTCGACGAAGTGGTCGTCTTTAACTAGTTGGAAGAGATAACTAGAAGTGATTAGTTGCAAATTCGGTTTGAATACCCACACCTCAGTCGAACAAACGCCAGGACGATCCGCCAACCAGTATTTTCTCAGGTAAGCGCGGAGTTTCCCAAAGAGAACGTCGCCCTTATCGAATACGGATTTGAGGGATGAATTGCTCCGAGTGGCTGTCTCTCCAAGCAAGTTTCCAGTCCCAGACTCAATGTGTTCCAGCTCAACGCAGAAATCTTTAACGCCGCCTCGGCGGGGATCAATGCGTTCTTTTCGGGGACTTGTGATTTCTCCAAATGGTTTCTCGTTCCACTCTCCGTGGAAGCCGGGGAGCCTAGTCTGGCCCGTGAGTAGTTGCTGCATGACGGCTTGTTTGAGGTCGCGCTTCTTGGCGATGAGGCGATCCAGAACACCCACCAGCGCGTCCACGTCGCCTAACGCCTGAGCAATGGCCCGTTGTTCAGGGAGGGGCGGAACGGGATAACAGAAATCAACGGCATCGCTAATGTTGAACTGTTTTTGAGCCGTGCCGTATTGAACGTGCTCGACCTGTTGTCGGCCGCGCCGCGAGTTCATGGCATAGCTAAGCCAATACGAGTCGAATGATGGATGTTGTCGAATAACCATGATCGAAGCACAGTTGCACCCATTAAGCTCTGGTGGCACGACGGCTGTCACTCCCGGTTCGCCAACGCGAACCGTTACCAGGTCGCCCGCTGCCAACCGGGATGCGGAGAGCACCTTATTGTTGGACGAGGTGATTCGATTGGCCGTGGTCGAATCAATGGAATTTTCCGAGACGTTCGAGCCAACAAGCATCGGCACTGTGCCCGCTTTGTCAAAATAGGTGGAAGGATTGATGACTAAGCCCACGCTTTGACGCGGCGAGATACATTTGAGAGGTTTCACCGCCCAATCCTCCGGGAGGACTCCCAGTTCCGTCTGTTTGTAGCCGGGCTTCAATTTCATACTGCACCCATTTTTTCAAGGTGTTCATCTACGCGTTTGGCAAGCATAGCGACCTTGTCGGTGAGTTGCGGCAGCGGGGCGGCGTAACGTTCGGCGAGCTGCCGGATACGGCCAGCGAGGGTCTGGGAGACACGGTCGAGTTCGCCCTGCACAGCGGCGGCTACGGTGGCCAGCCACTTGTCGTCCACTACCAGCGTCTTGATTTCATCCTCGCTCAGCTTTGGATATTTCGCATCGAGTTTCGCGTCCAGAGCATCCTGTACGGATCTGAGCTTGGTTTTAACCTCCGCCTGATTGTCGAGCAGGCCGGAGTAGTTTTCTAATGCCTCCCGTTCATCAGCGTAGTCCTCGTCCTGGCCGATTTCTTTCAGACGCGCCTTTACTGCCTTGGCGGTGATTTTCTGCTTCTCGCCTTCACCTTCGATGACTT
>DATLVJ010000575.1:0-3341 GCA_035577585.1 Candidatus Limnocylindrales bacterium | reverse complement strand
CCCACCGGGCTGATCTGATGAATGGCCCGCGCCACCAATTCTTTTCCCGCGCCAGTCGGGCCCACAAGCAAAACGTTGGTGTAATGCCGTGCAACCTTGCGGGTGAAGTCAAAAACCTCCAGCATCGCGGGGCTTTTGCCCACGATCCCGTGAAATTCCAGATCCTTCAGAAGTTGCTCTTCGAGCGAACGCACCCTTCGCCGCTGGTCATAGAGCGCGGCGAGATCATCCAGCGTCCGCTTTAACCGCACGTGGTCCAGGGGCTTTGGCAGAAAATCCGCCGCGCCGCGCCGGATAGCCTCCAGTGCGCCCTCCAACGTGTATTGCGCGGTCATGATCATGACGTGGACGCCGGGGTCGCACCGCAGCGCGCGGTCCAGAAAATCAAACGGGTCTGGAGTTTCCAGATGTGTGCTCGCGAAGACCACGCGTCACCGGCCCATGCGAATGAGCCGCAAAGCCTCTTCGGCGTCCGGCGTTGAAACCGGTTCGTACCCCATGTCGGTGATCAAATGCGCGAGCGAATCCCGCTCGGATGGGTCGTCGTCGAAGATACAAGGAGTGAGTGAACTTTGGATGGGAGTTATTGCCACAGATTTGTAAGTTGCGTAGGCCATGTCCCACAAAGAGGCAACCGCTGTGCCAAACGGGTGTTCCGGCGAGCTAATTTTTGAGAATGAAACGAACAGAGAGGAACGCGATGAGAATTTTTCATTAAGTGGAACTCTTTCATAGGGGTGGAACAGAGCTTGCGGAAATTCCGGAGCAGGCGATGGGGAAGGGAAGGGTGAGAGGAACCAAATAAAAGCAGAAAGTTGCTGCCAAAATGGGCCATTGTCCCGAAGTGGATGGGAAGCGTCTCTTAATTCACTGTGAAGTTTTCACGGTTGTGCCGGGGTAGAACCTCGTTCAGCCGAAACTGGTGATGGCCCTCCGGACTGCAGCCGACAAACTCCGCTTCATAGGGAATCGGGTTGGGCCGGTGCAGAGCCGTCGGCTGAATTGGCCGGACGAATACGATCGAAGACTCCGACAACATCCGGGTCAGCGTCACATGTTTTCCGGCGTATTCATCCCAGCCGAGCTCGGAGCGTTCCACAAAGAAAACCTGGTTCTCATCCCAACCTGATACTTCCACCACGCCGGTCTGCGTCAGCGTTTGCGTTTCCGAATGGGTCATAAATCGCCTCCACCGGGAAAAGAGCAGTTCGTCGGCCATCGGGGGCGAGGCAACCTGGCGAAGCATAAGCACTTAAATCCGGCACCGCTGGGCCGCTGTGCGGGGAAGAGACAATCCGTACCAGCGTGGTCCAAGATGCACGGCGAGTTGGAATCCTGCAGAAAATATTGGAGGAAACTCTTGTGGCCCGTTTCTAGAAAAAGACGCGCATGGCGAACGCCTGGATATAGGGGAACACCTCGCGAAACACCACCATGCCCACCAGCAAGCCAGCCATGGCAAAACTGTTGCCGCGAATCCAGTCCAGGTATTTCTGGGCTTGCGTTTCGCTCATGAACAGCATGATGCCAGTGCTACCGTCGAGCGGCGGAACCGGCAGGAGGTTAAACGTTCCGAGCAGCAGATTCAGAAAAAACACCACCCGCAATGTGATTCCCAGCAGGCTTGGCGCACCGGAAACAGGGTCGCGATGAAACATATCCAACGCCATTCCCCCCCGGAGCGCCGCAACGGCCAACAGCATCAGCGTGAAGTTTGCCGCAGGTCCCGCGAGCGCCATCCAGGCTGAGCGCCGCGGATGCCGGCGCTCCCAAAGCGGGTCGTAGGGAGCGCTGGCCCATCCGATCATGCCGCCGCCGGAGAGAAAGAAACTGAGAATCGGGAAAACGACCATACCGAAAGGCGAACGGCGGATGTGCGGGATCGGGTTCAGACTGATTTGTCCTCCCAATGCGGCTGTCGAATCTCCACCGATTTTCGCTGCCAGAGCGTGCGATGCTTCATGGCAGGTGGTGGAAAACAGGAAAACGATGTACGAGATAAAACCCATCATCAGCGCTTCGGGTGTCAGATCATTCATAAGCACTTCAGCCTAGGTTCTCTGCCGCCGGAAAGCAAGTCGCCCGGATGCGGCAATTTTGCCGCTGCAAAAAAATCTCTCTTTTCTTTACGGCTCATCTTGTGTATGTTTTCCGCAACACGTGTGTTGGCCGTATTGGCCGGACCGCGGAGGACTCTGGATAGAAGGCTGCTGATGAAAGCCTGATTCCTCCGCGTACCGGCAAAAGTGGAATCCAACCCCCCTCGAAATTCGCCTTTGCTAGGCCCTGCTCTCGAGCTTCCCAGGCTGCCCCAATTCCCGAATCAGCGAAGTGAGGTTTGCCTCGCCCGGCAAGCTCAACCGACTACTTCGTCTTGTTCAGTACCGCCAGTGCGGATGGCTGGTTCCAAATCATTGCGGTGATGCGCGCCTGCATGTCCTGATTCGTGGTATTCGCCATCTTCGTTGACTGACCAGAGGTCGTACTGGTTTGTGCCGGCAAGAATATTCCGGGCCGCCAGCAGCGCGGTCATCATCGCGTGGTCCTGATTGTTGTATCTGTGCATGCCGTTGCGCCCGACAAGATGCAAATTGCGGTAGTTTGCCGCCAGGGCGCGGCGGATGGCATCCACGTGCTGCTGGTAATCATCGTCGTAGACTGGATAGGCTTTGGGTTGGCGGATTATGCAGCCATCCGCCACGTCGGTCGCCTTGCCAAGCCCAACTTGCTGCAATTCTCTCGCGCCCAGCGCGATCAGGTCCGCATCCTGCATTGTCCAAAGCTCGTCGCCTTCAAAGCAGAAATATTCCAGGCCGTAGCTGCAATAGTCCTGGTCCGGAATCATCTCTTTCGACCAGGCTTTGTAATTCTGCACCCGCCCCATTTTTACGTTCGGATCGTGAATGTAAATCCAATTGTCGTTGAACACGCTGCGATCCCGAAGGATCAGCCCGACTGTCAGAAAGTCCCTGTAGCGCAGGGAATGGGCAGACTGCACGGCCGCCGCCGGAAGCGGGGGCCGAATTTGTTCCACCAGCTGCTGCATCGGCATAGAAGAGACCAGGTGTTCGCACCGGTATTCTTCCGTCGATCCATCTGCCGAGCGCCCGGTAACGGTCCATGAAGAAGATCCCGGGTCGAAACGGCACGACACGACGCTGCGTCCCAGCAGCACGTCACCGCCCAGCGCGCGCACTTTTTCCGCGCAGGCCTGCCACAGCATGCCTGGCCCCAATCGCGGGTAGCGGAAGGTATCAACGAGCGACTTCACCACTTGGGCGCGATCTTTCATCCTCCGAATTGGCAGCACTGCGTTCTGAATCGCCGCGCCCAGCGTCAAT
>DATLVJ010000574.1:0-2591 GCA_035577585.1 Candidatus Limnocylindrales bacterium | reverse complement strand
GGCAAGGTGCTGTGCATCATCGAATCCATGAAATTGATGAACGAGATCGAGGCCGAGATCGCCGGCATGATCGAGAGCAAACTGGTGCCCAACGGTCAGCCTGTCGAGTATGGAGAGGCCCTGTTTGCGATCCGCCCCCTTTAAGAAAATCCTAATAGCCAACCGGGGAGAAATCGCGCTGCGCGTGATCTGCGCGTGCAAGGACCTCGGCATTTCGACTGTGGCGGTCTATTCCGAAGCCGATCGTTACAGCCTGCCCGTGCGTTTCGCCGACGAAGCGATTTGCATCGGTCCCGCCAAGAGCTCGCGCAGCTACCTCGATATCCCATCCATCATCAGCGCGGCCGAAATCACCGATGCGGAAGCCATTCATCCAGGATATGGCTTCCTTAGCGAGAATGCCCGTTTCGCTGACGTGTGCCATCAATCCGGCTTGAAATTTATCGGGCCGCAACCGGACGTGATCCAGCTCATGGGCGTGAAAGAACGGGCGCGGGCCTTGATGCGCGACGCGGGCGTGCCCATCCTGCCCGGCTCGGACGGCATCATCAAAACCGAAGATGAAGCACTGGCCACCGCGGAAACGATCGGCTACCCGGTCATCGTGAAAGCCTCGGCCGGCGGCGGCGGGCGCGGTATGCGCGTGGTGAACGGTCCCGCGGACCTGCCAGCGCTGCTGGTACAGGCGCAGCAGGAAGCCGGCGCAGCGTTCAGTTGCCCGGACGTTTACATCGAAAAATTCATTCGCGGACCGCGCCATATTGAGTTTCAGGTGCTGGCCGACCAGCATGGCAATGTCGAGGTTCTGGGCGAGCGCGAGTGCAGCATCCAGCGCCGTCACCAGAAGCTGCTCGAAGAATCTCCATCGCCCGCGCTCCAGCCGAACGTGCGCTGCCGCGTTACCGACAAGTTGCGCGAGGCCATCCAGGCCGTGGGTTACACCAATGCGGGCACGGTCGAGTTTCTAATGGACGACACCGGGAGCCTGTATTTCATCGAAGTCAACGCGCGCATTCAGGTAGAACACCCGGTCACTGAAATGGTGACGGGCGTCGATCTGGTGAAAAGTCAGATTCTCATCGCGGCCGGCGAGCGCCTGCCCGATATCCTGGGCGGCCCCGTCAAACCGCAGGGACACGCCATCGAGTGCCGGATCAACGCCGAGAATCCCGAAACGTTCGCGCCTTCGCCCGGCCGCATCACCGCGCTGAACTTACCCGGCGGCATTGGCGTACGCGTGGACACGGCGGCGTTTACCGACTGCGTGATTCCGCCATATTACGATTCCCTGGTCGCAAAACTGATTGTGTACGGCCGCGATCGCGCCGAGGCCATTCAGCGCATGAAGCGGGCGCTAGACCTGTTTATTGTCGAAGGCATCCATACCTCCATCCCGCTCCACAAGCGCATTCTGGCGGATGCCGATTTCGCCGCCGGAAAATTCGATACTAATTTCATCCTGCGCTTTATGCCGCGCGAGAAACCGCTGGCGCACTAATTCTCTGAGACTAACTTCAGGTGAGAGCGGTTGGTACTATCGTGATATGGCAACGCGAAAAATGGCGTTTACCTGCCAGATGAGTTTGCAGATTAATTCGTCAAACGGATAATCGGCATTGCAATTGGCCATTTGGCGGTCTGCGCGGCTGACGAGCGGCACTGAACCTGGGAACTACCATTGCATACGTTAAAGCTTTAATTTGCACCAAACGCTAACGTTGGTGCAAGGCGAACGAGGCGCGCAACGGTCGGCTTCAGCTTATGGAATGTCCTTTGCTATCGGCTGGCCTCTTCGCGTTGTGAGGGATCTTCACAGATTCCCGTATTGCTTGTAACACCGTCGAGCCTGAATGATTCCAAAGGTATCATTGACAATCCCGCCAGCTTAACCCAGTATCGGTAAGAGACTGAGCACTTCTGCCCAATCGACAGGTCATCTGAACTAAGTCAGATCATCTGAGACTTCCCTCCTTAGCCCAACGTAAATAGGTTTTCCTCCCGTGTCTTCAACCCGAAGGCCGATAGTGCCATGTGGTTCATTAAGCTTGCGGAATTCAGGAAGAAGAAGGGCAAAATAAATCTTCGCTTCCTGGTTAAGAGATCAAGAAAATGCTGACGGAAACGATACAACGAACGGGCGCCAATCGGGAAGCGGGATGGGTCAACCGCCTCTTCACCAACGAGGGTTGCACGCCTGAGCACCAGGAGCTGAAGTTTACCCTCCATCGCAAGTTGCTCGACCGCATTAACCTGGAGGCTCTCTCCGCAATGGCGGGCGAGCGTGCCCGCGCGGAGATCCGCTCGGCGGTCGCGAGACTGGTTGAGGAAGAGAAAACGCCTCTCAGCCTGATGGAGAAGGACCGGGTCATCGAGGAAGTGCTCGATGAAGTATTCGGTCTCGGCCCGCTCGAGCCTCTACTGCGCGATCCCACCATCTCGGACATCCTGGTGACCACGCCGCGCCTGGTATACGTAGAACGGGCCGGCAAATTGCATCGTACGCCGGTCGAGTTCAAGGACGATGCGCACCTGCTGCGGATCATTGAAAAAATCGTCTCCCGGGTGGGCAGGCGTGTGGACGAGTCATCGCC
>DATLVJ010000573.1:0-5592 GCA_035577585.1 Candidatus Limnocylindrales bacterium | reverse complement strand
CTGGCATTTTGTCGAGGTTTTTGCCCAACGCATGGGCAAGCGAATTGACCCTATACCGCCGGACATACTCGATGCGTTCATCTCTTATTCCTGGCCCGGCAACGTGCGCGAGCTTCAGAACCTGATCGAACGAGCGGTGATCCGGTCGAACAACGGAGTGTTTCCCAATCCCTTACCGCATAGGAATCCTGTGACGGTAACGCCTTCGCAGAATATGTTCAGGGATTCCACGCGAGCGTTGATCTTGCATGCTTTGCAAGAGGCGGGTTGGGTTGTGGGGGGACCCCGTGGCGCCGCCGCCCGGCTAGGACTGAAGCGGACCACCCTCATCGCCAAGATGAAGAAACTCGGAATTTACGGAACGGGAGACCAAGCCGAGCCAACTGACCTTGGGGAAAACCTCGGAGGTGAGGAAGCGGCAATCGACGGGTAAATGAGATCTGTCCGCTCACTGCCATTTGCTACGCCAGCCGACTACGCGGACTGAGCTGCTGCGGCTTCGACGGGCAAGGTAAATCGAAAGGTTGCGCCTGGCCCAGAGTTAGAGGTGGCCCACAAGCGACCGCCGTGCGATTCGATAATCGACCGGCTAATCGGCAATCCCATACCGATCCCTTGGGATTTTGAGGTAAAGAACGTATTGAAAATTTGTTCCGTCTGCTCAGGCGGGAGGCCCATACCAGTATCCGAAACCGAGACGAGAATTTGAAGATTCTCGCCCTGCTGCGTAGCAATCGTAAGTCTGCCTGGAGTAGCCATTTCCTTCATCGCTTCGATCGCATTCAGCATCAGGTTCATCAAGACCTGCTGTAATGCCACTCTGTCCGCTTCGATTTTGGGTAGACCTTCCATAAGCTCCTCATGGATCGAAATTGAGTAGCGGCTCGCCTCGCCGCGCAGCAGCGCTATCATCTCTTGAATGACTCCGTTTACGTCAACCAGTTCCCGCCGTGGAACCTCCTTCTTGAAGAGGGAAACGACGCGATTAATGATGTCAGACGCGCGGCTTACGTCTTTCATGAGTCTTAACGCCGCTTCTTGCGCCTCCGCCAGGTCGGGCTGATCACGTTCAAGCCAGCGCAGGCAAGTTTCAGCATCCGCCGACGCCGCGAAAATCGGCTGCTTAATTTCGTGCGCCAGCGATGCGGTCAGCTCGCCCATCATGCTCACACGGTTGATGTGCGCGAGATCTGCCTGGAGCTGCTGCAATCTTTCGCGCTCATTCTCGGCGCGTTTGCGTTCTGTGATATCGACAACGGTGCCGACTACTTCAACAAGCTCTCTATTGGAATTGAAAACTGGATGGGCCAGGCCATGAATGTGTTTGACTGTTCCATCGGGTAGCACGATTCTGTACTCGAGGTCTGAATCTAACTTCTGAAGGAACATCCTGTCACTGGCCTGCCGCTTTACCCTGTCACGATCCTCTGGGTGTATTCGTTGCAACCATTGGTCCCGCATTGGTAGGCCCTGCTGCGGATCGAAGCCGAAAACTCGGAACATTTCCTCGGACCAGTACAGGGCTTCGTGGCTTGTGGCATGGCTGGCCCAGCTGCCCGTGTGGGTCAGTCGCTGTGATTCGGAGAGATAGTTTTCACTTTCCCTCAGGGCTTCCTCGGCCCGCTTCTGCTCGCTCAAATCAAGGGCGAAGGCAACGCCCTCGTTGCCACCTTCTTCGAACAGCGCCCCGGCGAGCAGCACAGGCAGGCGGCTGCCATCTTTCCGGAACAACTCTGACTCAAAGGGCTGTACGCTCCCGGTCTGCATTACTTTTGCCAAGGCGCGTTCAACGCGCTCGCGCCAGTCCGCAGGTGTCATGTCCCTCCAGCGCACGCGACCCGCGGCGACATCGTCATGATCGTATTGCACCATGCGGAGAAAGGCTTCATTGGACGCCAGGATGGCACCCTCGACATTCCAGGTCGTGATTCCCAGAATGTTGGCGTCGACCAAGCGCCGGATCTTCGCTTCACGATTTTCGAGATCGCGGTAAAGTCGCGTATTCTCGAGCGAGATGGCCGCTTGCGACGCAAGCACCTTCAGAATGGCGAGCCGTTCGGCAGTGAAAACGTGGGCAGTTAGGTTGTTTTCGAAGAAGATGATTCCGTTGAGCCTGCCCTGGTTAACCAAGGGCAGGCACACAATGGAACGCGCGCGACGCTGGGCAATGTACGGATCGCCTGAGAACGGGTTTCCTGCTGTGGCATCGTCAAGAATAACGTCCTTGCGAGTGCGCGCCACGTAACGAACGACGGACTCTGGAAACATTGCTGCGGTCTCCGAGCTATCTCGCAGATGCACCGTGACGTCGTTTCCTGTGATCGTGGCCTCGGCCTCTATCCGCAGTTCATCACCCAGCGAACGGATCAGCAGACTCCGCTCAGCGCCCGCGTGCTCGATGCCCGCGCGCATGATTTTCTCGATCAGTTTTTCTAAAACCATCTCGCCCGAGACTGCTTGGGAGACTTTGATTACAGTCGCCAGATCCAGGAGTTCAGTCGGTGCCACGATCGTGCTGGTCGTGCCCCGAGTTGGCTCCTCCTTCCTGAGTTGGGGATAGAGCTGGTCGAGTTGCCTTACTTTGCCGTCAGCCCCCCAGCGGAAATAGCAATACCGGGCCTCCCGCAAATATGTATGCGCGATCTTTTCGAAGCCTCGTGCCGCGTAGAAGCGAGCGGCAACCTCGTAGGCAACCGCCTCATTGTGAATAAATCCGTGTGCGTGCGCCGAGCGGATGGCCTTTTCATAAAGGCCTTCGGCGTCGATCAGGCGGCCTTCTATTCGTGCGATTTCGGCACCGACGAGTGCGGCACGGTTTTCAAAATTCTCCGGGCAATGCTCCGCCCATGTTTCGAGCTGTTTGTGGTGAGCCGCTAAAGCCTCTAGATGCTCGTGTTTCTTGTCAGGAGCAGCGGAATCCCATGCGAACGCGTGCGAAAGGGCGCTGTAAAAGCGGAACGCTGACGGCTCCAACAGAGACGGTGCCGACCAAAGAAGAGGCTGCGCCTTCGCTGAGGCATAGACTGCCGCATCATAGTCCAAGGAAAGGTACCGGGCTTGAACCTTGAGAGCCCAGTATCCGAATTCGGGATCGGCCAATACCGGATTGCTTGCAAGATGCCGTTCAAATTCCAGTTCATCAAAATGGTCATCGTTGAAGCATCCAAATTTCGGAGTCAATCCACGAAGGGTGCGGATTAGTTGGATCTGTGCAGTCAATAGGTCAACCACAAGACCGAAGTGCGCCCTCTCTGCGAACGCGTGACCCTTTTCTCCCTCAGCTAGGGCCTCCGTCAGCGGGTCACCAACCGCCAGGAAATTGGTAATCAACTGGTTCCAGCTATAAGCGGCAAAGGTCAGATCCCCGTTTCGGTAGGCGGCATCAAAGGCGCGGCGTACCATATCGCGCCCTTCCAGGGCGTGTTTTGCCGTCGGAATGACAAGATTTCCAAACGACATCAACGTTCGGGCCTCATAGCTCCTCAGCCCACGTTTTTCGACGAGTTCATAACCCAGACGACCGAATCGAAAGGCGTCTTTGTAATTACCGAAGCCAGATCGAGCGACGACGGCAAACCAGACATAGGCAAAGGACGACGCGTCCGTGTTGCCATGCTCGAGGCTCAGAAGCACCATCCGGCAAAGAAGAAACGACGACAATTTCTCATCGAAGAACACAGCTGGCGTCACAACCTCGGTCAGAACGTCCATGGCGTCCAGAACTTCCGCATCGGTCAGAACGGGCAGGTCCACGAAGTCCTCAATTTGACGACTTCCAACCAGCGACCAGACTCGGTCATACTCGCTGTGGACTTCATCGATCGTGGGATGCAGCGGCCATGTCTTGCCGTCCCGGCGCAGGTATTCGAGACAGACTTCCACGCCGCGGTCGCTCCGATCCAAAGCCGTATAAACCGTGAGTTGAAGACGCGTGACGACCGCGAGATCGTGTCTGGTCATGGCATGTTGTGCCAGTTTCAAGAGGCGATCTTCGGACTCCGCCAGATTTCCGGTCAGTAGCTCGCACTCCGCCAAGAGACTCTCAATCGAGAACGTGAGATCGTAACTGTCGTCATCCGACGTCTTTGCCGGCAAGAATCCGCGTGCACCCATAAGGTAGCTCAGCGCCGACGCGTACGCGGCCGAACTCTTCGCGCGCCTGGCGGCGACTAGATTCAATTCAGCCAAGCGCGCGCGTTCCGGAGTGGATGTAATCAGGTCGGATCCGCGATTCAGCTGATTGACGATCTCAAAGATCTCCTCGTCCAGCCTTTGGACCGGCGTCTGCGCAACAAGAAGCCTCCCGATACGGAGATGAGCTTCGGACCGAAATTGCACTGGGATCAACGAATACGCCGCTTCCTGCACACGGTCATGAAGAAATCGATAGGAATCTTCCGAGCGGAAGACAAGACCTGCTAGAACAGCTTCCCAGAGTTGACGGTCTATTTCCTCAATCGAGTCCTGGTAGACCATCTCGAGCATGTCTAAGTCCGCACTGTTACCCAGACAGGCGAGTTGCTTCAATGCGTTTTGGGTGCTGGCGGGCATACGGTTCAACTTGCCGACCATCAGATCTACTACATTATCCGTGTAATTCTTCGCACGGATTCGACTCAAATCCCAAGCCCACCGCCCCTTGCCATGATTGAAAGCGAGCAATCCTTCATCGGCAAGCTCGGAAATGAACTGGATTGCGAAAAATGGATTTCCTGTCGTTTTTTCATGGACCAGTTCCGCGAGGGCACGCGTTTCGTCCGGCTCACAATGAAGGGAATCCGCAACAAGTTTCTCCAAGTCTTCTCGAGTCAGAGGTGCAAGCACGATGTCCTGCCGCATCACTCCTGCTCGACGCATCGCTTCGAGCTTGAGCATGAGAGGATGAGCGGGGCCTACTTCATTGTCCCGATAAGCGCCGATCAACAGCAAATGCTTCGCGTCGGGCTGCGTCAGCAGATCCTCCAGCAAGTCCAACGTCGCTGCGTCCAGCCACTGCAAATCGTCGAGGAACAGCGCGAGAGGATGTTCCCGCTGCGCGAATACACCGATGAATCGACGAAATACCCGGTGGAACCGGTTTTGCGCGTCCCGCGCGGGAAGTTCGGGAACGACTGGCTGCTCGCCGATGATCAACTTCAATTCCGGGACCAACTCGGCGACAAGCTGTCCGTTCGGATCTAACGCCTCGTGAAGTGCGTCCCGCCACATGCTCAACTGTTCTTCACTCTTATTCAAGAGGGGACGGATCAGGCTCTGAAACGCTTTTGCCAAAGTCGCGTATGGGATGTCCCGCTTGTATTGATCGAACTTGCCCGATGCAAAAAGACCGCGCGGAGGAATCAGCGGCTTATGCAGTTCGTGGACGAACGCGGATTTGCCGATTCCGGAATATCCGGAAACCAACACCAATCCCGGCCCATCGCCGGCTACCATACGGTCGAACGCACCGAGCAGGATGTCGATTTCGCGTGCCCGCCCATACAACTTCTCGGGTATCAGCAGATGATCGGGCGCGTCGTGTTCGCCTAGTGAGAATTCGGCGATGGACCCATGCGCTTCCCACTCACCGAGACAGCGACGAAGATCGCTCTC
>DATLVJ010000572.1:0-6172 GCA_035577585.1 Candidatus Limnocylindrales bacterium | reverse complement strand
GTTGACGCGACCGGAAATTTCACCGCCCCTGCTGTTACGCAAAATACCAGTTTCACAGTGACGGCCACCAGCATGAAAGATCCCACGAAATCAGGCTCCACCAATGTCAGCGTCCTCGCTTCGGGGCAGGTCACTACCACGAATAACCCGCAGGTCGCTCTGTATACGGTCGCACCGCCCGCGGGCTTGAGCGTTTTCATTCAATTTGGCACGGACACATCCTACAACCTCAAAACCTGGACGCAGCCTGCCCCAACGACCGGCGCAATGAGCTTCTTCGTTGCCGGAATGCTCGCCTCAACGCAATATCACATGCGAGCCGTCGTCCAGGCTTCCGATGGCACATTCGCCTACGATTTGGATCAAACATTCACGACACAGCCACTTCCCGCGGCGCTTATTCCGCCTATGACGGTCACGACGAGCCCGGGCATGACCCCTCAGCCCGGAATTGAGATGCTCGACGTGATCAGCCGCGCCAGTGTAACAACTCCGTACGCCGCGTTAGCGGCGATCGATCTGTCCGGGAACTTGGTATGGACTTATTCAGGGTTAGCCACCGGGGAATCCGTCCAGGGCGTCCATCTGCTCCCCAATGGCCACTTTCTTATCGGCGTTTTTCCAAACGCAGTTCGGGAGATCGACCTGGCTGGAACCACCATCCGGCAGATGACAACCAGCCAGCTTAACAATGCGTTCATCGCGGCTGGTATTTCGATAACCTCAAAGGCCTTCCATCACGACGTGATCGCGGTCCCGAGCGGAAACTGGATTGCCCTGATCCAATTGACCAAGCTGTGTTCGGCCATTCCCAATTGCCCCACAACACCCACCACCGCGATCATCGGCGACGCGCTCGTCGAGCTTATTCCGCAAAGCGACGGAACTTTCAAGCTTGGGTGGGTGTGGAACAGCTTTGATCATCTGGATATCACTCGTGCCCTTATGGGTTATCCGGATTGGACCCACTCCAACGCCATCGTGTACTCGGCCGATGACGGCAATCTTCTCCTCTCGATCCGCCACCAAAGCTGGGTAATCAAGATTGATTATGTGAACGGCGCCGGGGTCGGCGACATCATCTGGCATCTTGGCTATCAAGGAGATTTCGCGTTAGCCGGCGGCACGGATCCCACGGACTGGTTTTACGCACAGCACGGACCCGCCTTTGCCACATCAAACACCACGGGGAAATTCAGCCTGGCAATCATGGACAACGGCAACGGGCGAGTATTTCCCCCGGGCGTGACCTGTGGTGCGTCAGGCGCACCCCCATGCCTTTATAGCGACTCCCCTCTGTTGGAAATTGATGAGACCGCCAGAACGGCAACGATCCTCTCCAACTACAAGCCCGGAGAATATTCCTTTTGGGGAGGGGAGGCCCAGCAACTGGTCAACGGCAATATGGAGGGCGATTTTAACGCTGGCGCCGCAGGCGGTAATACTGACATTTTTGAGGTGACCCCCGGCAACACTCCCCAGGTAGTCTGGCATCTAACGACATCCGGTTCGAATGGCTACCGGGCTTTTCGCATGCCTAGCTTGTATCCTGGAATTCAGTGGTAGTGGCGCAAGTGAACCGATAACAAATACGCGTAACGAACATGCGGCCGGCTGCCCGCTGGAATATTCCGTGAGTCGGGACTTGGCGGAAACGCGCAGGATACCCCCAACTGTGCGAAATGAAACAGAAATACGTCCTGCCGGCAGTCATGGTGGAACAATCTTGCGCAAGAACAATCAAAAGCGATTCCAAAATGCGACGAGTGCCAGCGTCAGGAAGGAAATGGCTCGGCCACGGATGGCTATGTCTACAAGAATTAAAGGGCTAATTCTGGGAGCGGTGCAGGTTCTTGCAGCGCAAAAGACTCCAGTGACCAAAGTAAAGAACGCCAACAAGCGGCGGGGCGTCAAGCAAATGTCGCCAGCCGCTTTCCCGGGCTAAAGATCATGTCAGATGATCAGTGGATCAAACAACTGAATGACGGCAGGAAGGTACAGTTCATTTATCAGGAACTGCCGAAAGATGGGGCGTTCCTTACCGCGCAGATTGAACGCAATGAAGTTGTCTACTCCGTGGTGCTGACCAAAGCAGGAAACCCGCTAAGTCATGCAGACGTTGAAAGCCATTTCGAGCGCGAGCTTTTCAAGAAGTAGCACCCCGCAGGTTCGGATTTTGCCCGCACCTTAGAGGACTGCGATAATCCCCCATTCCTGCCTGTGTCAGCGCCTTTTCGTCTCCGCATTTGCGGTCCCGTTCACGAGGCTGTGGCTGATTTCGTTGCGTCGTCAGGGCTGAAGGACTGGATAAACTCATCCACCTGTTTTTCCGCAGCATCTTTCGCGATTCCATAACGTTCCTGAATCTTGCCCACCAGTTGTTCCTTCTTGCCATTGACCGCTGTCACGTCGTCATCCGTCAATTTTCCCCACTTCACTTTTACTTTACCCATCGCTTGACTCCACTTGCCTTCGATTAAATCCCAATTCATCTCAATCCTCCTGTGGATCGAATGGACGGCTTGGAGGCCCCAAAGCGAAAGGAGCTGCCACGGCCGATCCTTCAAACTAATTCCCGTTGTCTGTCTCAAGCTGGCTAATGCTCTATGGCGGATTTAAAGCCTGATTCAACCTAATGCGATTCGGACGCTTGAGTCTGTCCAACTTTGCACATTTCTAATATTTGTAGAAGGACGGGCGTGATGGGCTGCCCGACCCTCGGGTCCGAATAGGAGGCCATTCTGGAATCAGGTTGGCGATCAGAAAGGAACTGGAGTCAAACCGGTTGCCTCGGCGTGGACTTACGCAGATCGAGCCGCCGCCGGCTTGATGTTGTGGTTCATGCGGAAGAAATTCGTGGGATCGTACTTGTTCTTTAATGTCACCAGGCGATCGTAGTTGGGACCGTATGCCGCGCGCGAGGACGTTTCACCTTCATCCGAAACATAGTTCACGTACGAGCCTTCCACCAGGTGCGGCTTCATCGCGTTCCAAAATTCACGCGTCCACTGGACGTTCTTCTCGGTATCGGCGGGTTCCGCCCAGTTAGACCAGGCCATAACATTGTAGGAATGATTTCGATGGGGAAACGCCGTGTCCGTGGCCGCAACCCTCGCGACTGCGCCGTGCCAATGTTCGAGAGCTGGCGCAAACGTGTAAGGTGAGGGCCGGGAGTTGGCATATTCGGCCATCACCTCGATGGCTTCGTGGCTGAGGACGCGAACAAAATTGGATTTAACATAGGTATGGCGACCCGGCGGAAAGAATGGGTCGAACAAACTTTGCATTTGTATATAGGGCATTGCTGCAAAGATGTCACCAATAGGGGCTCCAAAGGTTCGCAACGGCTTTAACAATTTCTCACCTTCCGACGGTACGCCGCTGTAACAGCCGACGAGGGCGAATACCGGAACACCATCCGGCAAGTTTACGGCGGCCGCTTGAATCACAAGTTCGTCGGGAATGCTCCGTGCGAATTCCTCGAAAAACCGCAGCGCATCCCGCGCCTTGGCGACAGGGTGAAAGACGCCGCCGCCAAAAACGGGGCCTACTTCGTGAAGCCGATATTCCAGCGAGGACACGATTCCCAGGTTGCCGCTACTGCCGCGCAGTCCCCAAAAAAGTTCGGGGTTTTCAGTAACGCTGGCAGTGAGCAATCTGCCATCGGCGGTGACCACATCCGCGCTGATTAAGTTGTCCAGGGCCAACCCATATTTTCCGTGCAAGTGGCCCCAACCGCCGCCGAGCGTCAATCCCGAAATGCCAGTCTTTGTAACCGTTCCGAGAGTCGTGGCCAGACCGAACGCCTGCGTCTCGCGGTCAAATTCTCCCAGGATCAGCCCGGCTTCGGCTCGCGCGGTTCGTTTTGCCGGATCGACACGGATGCCTTTCATTCCCGACAGATCGATCATCAGGCCGCCCTCACAGACCGACTTTCCGGCGACGCTATGGCCGCCGCCGCGGACTGAAACGAGAAGATCGTGCTCGCGCGCGAAGCGCACGGAGGCGATCACATCTGCCGCGCCCGTGCAACGCGCGATGGCGGCTGGATGCCGGTCGATCATGGCGTTCGGGAGGGCGCGGGCTGCGTCGTAACCTTCTTGACCGGGGCAAAGTACGGCGCCCCGCATAGTATTCCGAAGATTTTCAATCGCGGTGATTTCCATGGGGACCCCTCCGTCGAATATTCAGAGTTGGGCCGATTGAGGAAATGTGTCGCCCGCAACGGGGCAGACACAAGTTGCGGACGAGAATGCTGCGTATAAGCTGTGTTGTCAAGCCTATTTCCAATCCCGAAGGCGCGGCCCACACCACAGAAAGCCGCCAGACAAACGCAACCACCTGTACTTCCTTATTAAGGCTGTGCGAGACTCACAGATTGTTTGGGAACTGCTGAAGGAGCGTGTATGAAGCTGAAGGAATTGGCGGAACGGTTGGAGTGCCGGTTGGAAGGCGATCCGCACGCGGTGATTCACGGAGTGGCGGGAATCGAGCAAGCCGGGCCGGGGGAAGTGACCTTCCTGGCGAATCGCCGGTATGCGCCGAATCTGAAGACGACGCGCGCCACAGCGGTATTTGTCGAAGATGGGGTGGACGTGGAGCGCGAGGCCGGCGGGCCCGCGCTGGCCAAATTACGCACGAGCAATCCCTATTTAAGCTTTGCCAAGGCGATTGAGGTGTTTTATGACGCGCCAAAGTATGGGCCGGGGATTCATGCGACGGCCGTAATCGCGAAAAGTGCGAAGATTGCAGCGGGAGCGCACATTGGGCCGTACTGTTTTGTGGATGAGGATGCGGCGATCGGAGAGAACGCGGTGTTGCACAGCTTTGTGACAATCTATCGCGGCGCGCGTATTGGAGCCAACTTCTTTGCGCACGCGCACGCGGTGGTGCGCGAGTTTTGCAGGATTGGCGACCGCGTGATTTTGCAGAATGGCGTGATCATCGGCGGCGATGGCTTAGGCTACGCGAAAAACCCGGATGGCACCTGGTACAAGATGACGCAATCGGGCCCGGCGGTCCTCGAAGACGACGTGGAAGTGCAGGCCAACGCGTGCATTGACCGCGCAACGGTGGGCGAGACGCGAATCGGACGCGGCACGAAGATTGACGACCTGGTACTGGTAGGACACGCGTCGAAGGTGGGCGGAAATTCGATGTTGTGCGGCCAGGTGGGACTGGCGGGCTCGACCAGGATTGGCGAGAACTGCATTCTGGCCGGACAGGTGGGAACCGCGGGACATTTGACGGTGGGCGATGGCGCGGTGATTACGGCGCAGAGCGGCGTGCCTAACGATGTGCCGGAGCGGGCGCTGTACTCGGGATATCCAGCGGTCGAAAATCGGGAGTGGCTGCGGATGATGGCGGCCTTGCGAAGATTGCCGGAGTTGCAGAAACGCGTCGGGGAGTTGGAGCAGAAGTTGGCCGGGAAGAACGGATAGCCAATCGCGGTGGATGAGTTGACTCATTTGGCTGAGGTCCTTCGGCTATGCTTGTCGCAAAGTCTCAGGATGACAGCTTTTCGGTTGTTGCTGGAGCGGCGCCGGGAAAACCGAGGGGACGCTGGTCCGGCGGAAGGCCGGCAGCGAGTTCGTCGTGAAGACGCTGGTGGAGTATTTCGCGTTGTTCCAGAGAGTATTGCGTTGAATCGATAGGCGCGAGAAATTCGACCAGGATTTCGCCCGGATATATCTTCAGTTCGCGTTTCTTCATGATGCGGTGCGCGTTCGAGCACGCTATCGGCACCAGCGGCACACCCGCTTTGATCGCCATCACCGCTGTTCCCTTCTTGAATTCCTGCAAGCGGCCGTCGGGGCTGCGCGTGCCCTCGGGATAGAACAAAAAACTCTGGCCGCTTTTCAACGCTTCGGTGGCTTTTTCCAGGCTCGTGATGGCGGAGTCTCGATTGAAACGGTCCACGGGGATGAACTGCGCCAGATGGAACGCTTGACCGACGATCGGAAATTTAAATAGCGAGCGTTTCAGCAGGATAGCGATGCGCCGCGGAATGGCGCCCACAACCGCGGGTGCGTCGGCGGCGCTGGTGTGATTGGCGGCGAAGATGACCGTGCCTCTCGGGATGCGCTCGATGCCCTTCACCTCTACGCGAACACCGACAGCGTTTACAAAAAACATGATCCCCTTGATGGCGGTCCAATAGAGCGGGTTGGGA
>DATLVJ010000571.1:0-2454 GCA_035577585.1 Candidatus Limnocylindrales bacterium | reverse complement strand
CCTGCCTCGAAGCCATGAAAACCGGCGCCATCGTCGCCATCCAGGACATGGGCGCCGCCGGCCTCACCTGCTCCACCTGCGAAATGGCCTCGCGCGGCGGCACCGGCATAGAAATCGATCTCGCCAAAGTTCCCCAGCGCGAAACCGGCATGACTCCCTACGAAATCATGCTCAGCGAATCCCAGGAGCGCATGTTGCTCGTAGCCGAAAAGGGCCGCGAGCACGAAGTCCTCGACGTCTTCAAAAAGTGGGGCCTCGATTCCACCGTCGTTGGCGAAGTCACTGCCGGCGGCCTGCTCGTCGTAAAAGATCACGGCAAAGTTGTCGCGCAAATTCCCGCGCACCCGCTCGCCGAAGAAGGCCCCGTCTACAACCGCCCCATGACCAATCCCGCGCCGCGCGCCGAATCCGAAAAAGACTGGTTCCCCTTCGCTCCTGAAAAAACCGACCTCACCGCCAATTTCCAAAAACTTCTCGCCTCGCCCGCCATCGCCTCGAAACGCTGGATCACAGAACAGTACGACACAAGCGTCCGCACCAACACCCTCGCCGGACCCGGCGCCAGCGATGCCGCCGTCGTCCGCATCAAGGAATCCGAAAAAAATGGCGTCCTGCGCGCCCTCGCTCTCTCCACCGACGGCAACGGCCGCTGGTGCTTCCTCAATCCCAAAGTAGGCGCGATGCACGCCGTCGCCGAAGCCGCCCGCAACGTCGCCGCTTCCGGCGCGCGTCCCATCGCCGCCACCAACTGCCTCAATTTCGGCAGCCCCGAAAAAACCGAAGTGATGTGGCAGTTCTCCCAAGCCATCGACGGCATCGGCGAAGCCTGTACCGCGCTCGCCACGCCCATCACCGGCGGCAACGTCAGCTTCTACAACGAAACCCTGGGCAAATCCATCTACCCCACTCCGGTAATCGGTATCCTCGGCATCCTCGACGATGCCTCCAAAGTCTTGAAAATCGCTTTCCGCAACGAAGGCGACATCATCGTCCTTCTCAACGGCGCCAACTCCTCCGGCGCCGGTCAGCACGCCACTGCGCCGTCCGCCCGTCGCCGCGAATTCTCCTCCTCCGAATATTCGAAAACGATCGCGGGCATAGTCGCGGGCGAGCCCCCCTCCATCGAACTAGGCGCCGAAAAATGGCTAATCGACTGCCTGGTAGCCCTAGCAGCCGCAGGCACGGTGGAATCCGCCCATGACCTAAGCGACGGCGGCGCAGCCGTCACAATCGCCGAATCCCTCTTCGCCTCTGTAGGGGCCGGACTTCAGACCGGCCAGACTCAACTCGGCGCCTCCATCACCCTCCCCGAATCCGCCTCCGCCGAATACGCTCTCTTCGGCGAATCCGGCGCCCGAGCCATCGTCTCCGTCTCCCCCGCAAAACTTGCCGCCCTCCGCGCCACTGCGAGACAATACGGTGTGGGCGCTCACGAAATCGGCAAAGTCACCCGTGACAACTCTCTCCGCATCGAATATAAGGGGCATACGGTTGTCCAGTCCGATGTAGCGGCCCTCAACGACGTTTGGGCTAACTCTTTGCAACGTACGCTAAAGGTTCAATGAAGCAAAAACTCGCTACTGCTGACGACCATTTCCACGACGAGTGTGGTGTCTTCGGCGTCTTCGGCCATCCCGAAGCCGCCAACCTCACGTACCTCGGCCTCTACGCGTTGCAACATCGCGGCCAGGAATCCGCCGGCATTGTCTCCAGCGACGGCACCGACCTCAACGTCCACCGCGCCATGGGCGAAGTCGAGGAAATCTTCATCCCGAGCGTCCTCGCAAAACTCCCCGGCCACAGCGCCATCGGCCACACTCGCTATTCCACCGCCGGCGACAAAGCCATCCTCAACGCCCAGCCCATCATGATCGATTGCAACAAGGGCAAAATCGCCGTCGGCCACAATGGCAATCTCACCAACGCCGCCGACTGGCGCCGCAAGCTCGAGCATCGCGGCTCCATCTTCCAGACCAACAGCGACACCGAAGTCATCGTCCATCTCGTCGCCCGGTCGCAAGCCCGCAATCTCTCCGGTGCGCTCGGCGACGCGCTCAATCAGGTCGAAGGCGCCTACTCGCTCCTTGTCCTCACGCAAGACGAACTCTACGCTGTTCGTGATCCCCGCGGCTTCCGCCCGCTCGTCCTCGGCAAACTCCCCTCTCCCGATGGCCCCGACGCCTGGGTCGTCGCCAGCGAGACCTGCGCGTTCGATCTCCTTGACGCCACCTACGTCCGCGAAGTCGAACCCGGCGAAATGGTCCGCATCTCCCGCTCCGGCATCGAGTCCATCCGCTTCAGCCCGCCGAAGCCGCATCAATACTGCATTTTCGAACACGTCTATTTCTCGCGCCCAGACAGCATCATCTTCGGCCGTTCCGTCACCCACTCCCGCGAAATGCTCGGTCGCCTCCTCGCGCAGGAACATCCCGTCGAAGCCGACATGGTCGTGCC
>DATLVJ010000570.1:0-3816 GCA_035577585.1 Candidatus Limnocylindrales bacterium | reverse complement strand
GTTCCGAACAGCCCACCGGTGTAACACTGGGCGCTGGTGCGAAAATCGAGTTGAGCTCCCGCCGCGTTCACCACCATGCGCCACTTGGCAATGCCCACTGCGTGGGCGCAAAGATACCCAAAAAGAATTGCGAGAAACGTGGACACGGGGACCCGCTGTATCGCTTCGCCGAGTAAATGCAGGGGAAGAAAGCGCAGCAGAATGCCGATCACCACCGCTGCCGCCAGCCAGCGCAGCGCAATCAGCCATCGGCCGCGGTTGCGATTTTCAGAGTGGTGGGCGCCGATCATTCAGCAGCGGCAGCCTAGCTGCCAAAAATTTCGTTGATTTTGGCCGCCAATTGGAAATCCAGGTTGCTGATGCCCTTTACGCTGTGGGTATTCAGATCGATCACCACTTTATTCCAGACGTTGAACCATTCCGGATGGTGGTTCATCGATTCCGCCGCCAGCGCCACCTGCGTCATCTTGCCAAAGGCCGCGGAAAAATCCTTGCACTCGAAGGCGCGGTGCAGCTTGCCATTCAGCAAGCTCCAGCCCTTGGCACTTTGTAGCTGCTCCTGAATCTCGGCTTCGCTCAATTTTTGTGCTGGCATAGACGTACCCTCCCCCACCGCTTGCGGGCTGGCTCCATTATGCGTGCACAATCACGGAGCGGCAAGAATTCAGCGCAGTGCGCAGCGCACGGGGACGATTGAACGCTCTCGCAATTTCCAGTACGCTTATAGATTCGCTCGCGTTGATTTTCCGCTCCGTGCGCGCGTGCAGCCCTTTACGATCGGAGAAAGTTGTGAAAAAGAAAATTCGTGCCATTCAGTATGGAATCGGGCCGATTGGCGCCTCAATCCTCAAACTCATGCGGGAAAAAGAAGCCATTGAGATTATCGGGGCCATTGATAACGATCCTGCAAAAATCGGCAAGGACCTGGGCGAAGTAGTTGGCGCGAGTGACGCGCCGTGGGGTGTGAAAGTTTCCGGCGACGCCAGGGGAGTGCTGGAGCAGTCCGCCGACATAGTTATGCACACCACCTCGTCGTCGCTTCCTAAAGTGGTGGATCAATTGCTTGCCTGCATGGACGTCGGCTCCTGCGTGGTTTCCACTTGCGAAGAACTCTCTTACCCGTATCGCACTCACCCGGAGCTTGCTACGCAACTGGACAAAGCCGCGAAGGAGAACGGCGTGGCTCTGGTCGGAACCGGCGTAAATCCCGGCTTCGTTATGGATAAACTGGTCATCACCTTGGCGGCGGTTTCCCAACGAGTCGAACACGCCAAGGCGTTGCGCATCGTGGACGCCTCCAAGCGCCGTCTTCCCCTGCAGAAAAAAATTGGTGCGGGCCTGAGCGTGGAGGAATTCCGAACACGCGTGAAAGAGGGAACCATCAAGCACGTCGGCTTGCCCGAATCCGTCGCCATGGTCGCGGACAGCCTCGGTCTACGCGTCGACGAAATCACCGAAACGATTGAGCCCATGGTCGCCACGGAACGCGTGCAAACCGAATTTCTTACCGTCGAATCTGGCCAGGCTGCCGGCGTCCATCAAATCGCGCGCGGCCTCTCCGATGGAAAAGAACTTATTTACATGGAATTGCAAATGTACGTGGGGGCGAAAGATCCCGCCGATACGGTCGAATTGAAAGGCCATCCCAACATCAGCCTGGTGATTCCCGGCGGATCGCACGGAGACATTGCCACCGCTTCCGTGGCCGTCAATTCCATCCCGCCAATTCTGGAAGCTCCCGCGGGGCTTCGCACTTCGCGCGATCTGGCGATCGGCTTTTTCCCACCCAAGGGATATCGATAGGGCAGGCTACTTCTTCCAGAAGCGCATAACGGCGGAGTAATCCAGATCCTCTTTCGCTTCGCCCTTCACAGCACTGTACACTTCGCGCGCCGCGGCCGTCGCGGGCAGCGCCACTCCCAACTGATTCCCCAGATCCAGCAGTAGCCCCAGGTCCTTGTGCATCAGTCGCAATGGGAAACTCGGCTTGTACTCGCCCTTGACCATCAGCGGCGCCTTCAAATCCAGCAAGCCGGATCGCGCCATGCTGGACTGCATCACTTCGATTAACTGCTCTTCCACCAGGCCTGCTTTTTTTACGACCGCAAGCGCTTCCGCCATCGCTCCCACCTGCAGCGCCAATATCCCGTTCATCGCCAGCTTGATCGTTTGCCCCGCACCGTTCGGCCCCAGATGAAACCATTTCTTGCCCATCACTCCCAGAACCGGCTCGATGGATCGCAACGCTTCGGCATCGCCGCCGATCATGAAGACCAGGTTACCTTCGCGGGCTCCCCAATCGCCCCCCGTTACCGGCGCGTCCAGAAATCGCACATTGCGCTCGCTGCACGCCGCCGAAATCCGCCGCGCCATCACCGGCGAAATCGTGCTGGAATCAACGTAAACGCTGCCGGAACGCAAGCCGCCCAGCGCTCCGTCCTCTTTCCCTTCATGCCCCCAAAGGATTTCCTCAAGCGCCGGAGGATCGCTGACGATAGTGAAAAGAATGTCCGACGCGGCCGCGGCTTCCCGCGGGGTTTTCGCCAGCTTCGCTCCAGCGGCCACCATCTCCGACGCGCGCGCCGCCGTCCGGTTCCACACGGTGACGGAATGCCCCGCCTTGAGCAGGTTCAGGCTCATCGGCCGCCCCATTAAGCCAAGTCCAATGAAACCGATTTTCCGGGAAGGGGATGCGGTGCTCACAAAATTCCTCCTGAATCCAACACTTTCTTGGAGTCTGAACGGCGCGCGAAGTATGCAATTAAATTGTAGCCGATTCGCGGGAGGGCGCGGTTACACGGGATTAAATTCAGACGGTTTTCGGGCGCTGCGGGAGGGACAACAGGGAAGGCGCCGAGGACGAAGCCAGACCATGCCCTGCACTTGCTGCGGAAGCCTGGGCATTTTCCGGCTCGGGAGGGGCGATCTTGGGAGTCCCAGGTGGCTCGGGAATCTCTTCGATTTCCTCTATTTTATGAATGTATTGGTAGGGAATCTCCCAGCGGAAGTAACTCCGCTTTCCACGCTGCTCCACGTGCTGTTCGAGGAAGATGGAACGGCCCGAATCTGCCGCGAAGGTGCCCGAGGCGGGGAGAAGCACGTCCCCCACGCGATATTGCACAGTGACTTTGCGGCCCAAAAACTGAGCGAATGACGCCATTCATTCGAGTCTGCTAGGGGGGTCGCAACAGGGTCAATAGTACCGATGGACTGTTACTCAGTCGGATGTGGAAAAGTCGCGGCCGCGGATCTCGGCCGAACCATCAGGTCGCCAGCGATCAGCACACACAACGCCGAGGCGATTCCGTACCCGAGAATTGCCAATACAACGGACATCGCCCAGAACCAGCCGTGGAAGAACCCTTGACCCAACCGAAGGGCAATAAATGCCCCCGCAATCCCTCCGAACCCCCCAAAAATTCGCGTGAAACGCGAAAGCTCCAGCGGGGCATGGCAAGCCGGGCAGGTGATTTCATACGAGCACGCGAGGGTTGCGGTCCAAGGGATCCTCACAAAGCATAAAGGACACTTTCGTTTCCACATGGAAATTGCCGCCTCCTCTCTTGGCTTATCTTTGCAGGTCGGAGAGCAGGGCCTCCGCTGCCCGGCGGCCGCTGGCCAGCGCGCCGTTGATCGAGGCGTTGTCGCGATGGTCGCCACAGGCGTAAACTCCGGGACGAATCCTGACCGGGCGTTGCGGCGGTTCAAGCGCGCCGGGAAATTGCTGCGGCTGGGCGTGCGTGATTCGGTAACTGCGCAGGAATTGCCAGCCGCTGGCCACTTTGCCGAAGAAGTTTTTCATCTGCGCGATGATAA
>DATLVJ010000569.1:0-8346 GCA_035577585.1 Candidatus Limnocylindrales bacterium | reverse complement strand
AAGATAGAGAAGGATGCCGCGGATATTTTTGCGGGCGTGCGGCACGGGCAGACGATTGGGGCGCCGATTGCGCTGAGGATTGAGAACCGGGACTGGGCGAACTGGGAGAAGATTCTGCCGGTGGGGGCTTCGGACGCGGCGGAAACGCAATCGCGGAAATTGACGGCGCCACGGCCGGGGCATGCGGACCTGGCGGGTTCACAGAAATTTAATTTTCATGATGCGCGGTATGTGCTGGAGCGGGCTTCGGCGCGGGAGACGGCGGCGCGGGTGGCGGCGGGAGCGTTTGCAAAGCTGCTGCTGAGGGAGTTTGGGACGGAGATTGCGAGCCACGTGATTCAGGTGGGTCATGTGCGGCTGGAGCGCGCGGCGAAATGGGAAGAGATACGCGCGGTGTGCGGGGACCTGGATTCGCCGCTGCGGTGCGTGGATGCGGCGGTGCAGGAAAAGATGAAGGCGGAAGTGGATGCGGCGCTGAAGGCCGGGGATACGGTGGGCGGGGTGTTTGAGATTGTGGCGCACAATGTGCCGGTGGGGCTGGGATCACATGCGCAGTGGGATGAAAAGCTGGACGGGCGGATGGCGCAGGCTTTGATGAGTGTGCAGGCGGTGAAGGCTGTGGAGATCGGCGCGGGGGTTCTGGCGGCGGGATCTTATGGGAGCGAAGTGCAGGATGAGATTTCGTATGAGAAGAAGGCGCGGAGATTCCGACGGTCGAGCAATCGAGCGGGGGGATTGGAGGGCGGGATCACGAACGGCGAGGACGTGGTGATCCGCGGGTACCTGAAGCCGATTTCGACGCTGCGGAAGGCGATGGGAACGGCGGACATGGTGACGAAGGAGCCGGTGAGGGCGGCGTATGAGCGTTCGGACTGGTGCGTGGTGCCGGCGGGAGGAGTGGCGTGCGAGGCGATGACGGCACTTGTGCTGGCGGATGCTTTTCTGCAAAAATTTGGAGGAGATTCGCTGGCGGAGATGCGGCGGAATTTCGAGAGCTATGGCCGACAAATCGACGAGTTCTAAGGGCGCGAGCGTGGTGGATGTGGGCACCGCAGTGGCGGCGCCTGCGCGGAAGATTTATCCGATCGTGAAGTACGGCGATCCGGTGCTGGAGAAGCCTGCGGCGACGATTACGAAATTTGACGCAGAGCTGGAGACGCTGGTGGAGGATATGTTCGCTTCGATGTACGCGGCGAATGGCGTGGGACTGGCGGCGCCGCAGATCGGCAAGAGCATTCGCCTGGCGGTAGTGGACGTGACGGTCGGAAAAAATCCGGAGGCGAAGATTGTGCTGGTGAATCCGGAGATTATTCACGCGGAAGGCGAAGTAAGGGAAGAAGAAGGGTGCCTTTCGGTGCCGGGCTTCCGCGGGTACGTGGTGCGGCCGCAGTTTGTGACGGTGCGGGCGCAGAACGCAAAGGGCGAGACGTTTGAGATTCGCGGGGAGAATCTGTTGGCGCGGGCGTTTTGCCACGAGATCGATCACCTGCACGGGATTTTATTTTTGACGCATTTGAGCATGCTGAAGCGGGACTTGATCAAGCGGAAGATCAAGAAATTACGGAAAGAGGGCGAGTGGTAGTTCCCGCGCGCCAGCGGGTGAGCCGCCCGTGAACCGGATGCGCATCGTATTTTGTGGCACGCCGCAGTTTGCAGTTCCCTCCTTGAAGCATCTTCTGACAGAAAAAGAGTTTGAGATTGTGAGTGTGTATACGCAGCCGGACCGTCCGCGGGGACGGGGGCAGGAGATTTCGTTTTCGGCTGTGAAGGAAGTGGCGGAGGCGGCCGGGCTGGATGTGCAGCAGCCGGCGAAGGTGCGGGCGCCGGAGGTGGAAGAGCATCTGAGCGGACTGGCGCCGGATGCGATTGTGATTATTGCGTATGGGCAGATTATTCCGGCGCGGTTGCTGCCGATTCCGCGGCTGGGGTGGATCAATTTGCATGCTTCCCTGCTGCCGAAGTATCGCGGGGCGGCGCCGATTCAGTGGGCGATTGCGAGCGGAGAGACGGTGACGGGTAATACGACGATGCGGATTGATGCGGGAATGGATACGGGAGAGATGCTGCTGCAGGAGGAGTTGCGGATTGGAGCCGCGGAGACGGCGCCGGAATTGGCGGGGCGGCTGGCGGAAATGGGAGCGGCGTTGATGGCGAAGACGCTACGAGGGTTGGCGGCGGGAGAGTTGGTTGGGAAGGCACAGGATCACGTCGGGGCTTCGATGGCGCCGATGTTGAAGCGGGAGGATGGACGGATTGAGTGGGGGCGGACGGCGACGGAGATTTTTAATCGGATGCGGGGCTTTGCGCCGTGGCCGGGGGCGTATACGGAGTTTCGCGGGCAGATGTGCCATTTGCGGGGGAAGCCCTGTGGAGAGGGCGCCCTGGGAGAGCCGGGGAAGATCTTGGTGGAGAAGGATGGGGTGAGCGTGGTTTGCGGCGGAGGCAGCCGGTTGGAGATTACGCACGTCAAACAGGAAGGGCGGAAGGAGATTGCGGCGGGTGAGTTTGCGCGGGGGGCGAGAGTGGAAAAGGGGGAGAGATTTGGGAAGTGAGGGGATGGAGGAGGAATCGTTATTGGGACGCCACAGTTCAACAGCAAGAAAAGAACACAGTCAGGAGTGACTGTGCCACGGGTTGAGTGATTGGAACGGGTGGTTTGCGCGGGGAGTGGCGGTACGTCATACTCGGGAATCGCTGCGATGAGATTTTGGTTGAGTGATCGGGAGCCTACCTTACTTATGCAGAGCCTGCCTTTTTGTATGGGAACACGAGGAAAATTTGGAATGGTAAAAATGCAAGCGCGGCGCGCGGCCAGCTTTGTGCTGGCGGCGCTACTGGCGGGCCTGCCGGGAGTGGCCGCGGCGGGCGAGAACGACAAGCCGACGGCGAAGGCTGCGCCGGATGTGATGCTGCAGACAATGCAGACGGAGCTGAACCGGGCGAAGACGGATCTGGCGAAGAGCGATCCGGCTCCTTATTTTTTGAGTTACACGGTTTACGACCAGGACCAGATATTTATTGCCGGGGCGTATGGGGCGCTGCTTTCGGATACCGCGGTGAAGCGGCGGAATACGGACGTGACGATGCGCGTGGGGACGCCGGAACTGGATAACACGCACGGGCAGAGCCGGTCGAGCGGAATGACTTCGGGGACGCTGCCTCTGGATGGCGATGCGGATGCAACGGCGCGGTTGCTTTGGGAGTTGACGGACCGGGAGTACAAGCGGGCGGCGCCGGCTTATTTGAACGTAAAGACGAATACGGCGGTGAAGGCGGAGGAAGAGGACAAGTCACCGGATTTTTCGAAGGCCGACCCGAAGACGCACGTGGGAGAGAAGCTGACGGCGGCACCGTTCGATAAGAGGGCATGGGAGGACGAGGTCCGGCGAGTGTCGGGGGCGTTCCGGAAGTATGGAGACGTATATTTTGCGACGGTGATTTTGCAGGTGGGCTCGTCGAACGCGCGGATGGTGTCGAGTGAAGGAGCGGCGATTGAGACACCGAGCGCTTCGGCGCGGCTGGTGCTGGAGGCGCAGACGCGGGCCGCGGACGGGATGGATCTGCTGCGAGTGGAAACATTCCAGGCGCCGGCGGCGAGCGGACTGCCGAGCGAAGCGGTGCTGATGGCGAAAGCCGAAAAGATGGCGGCGGATTTGAAGGAGCTGCGAAATGCACCAGTAGCGGAGCCTTATGACGGGCCGGCGTTGCTGAGCGGGCGGGCGGCGGCGGTGTTTTTCCACGAAGTGTTGGGGCACCGGATGGAAGGTCACCGGCAGCGGGATGAAGAAGAGGGGCAGACGTTCACGAAGAAAGTGGGACAGGAAGTGCTGCCGAAGTTCCTGAGCGTGGTGGACGATCCGACGATTGGGGAAATTGGAGGAACGAAGCTGGCGGGAAGGTACGAGTTCGACAACGAAGGAACGCCGGCGCAGCGCGTGGTGGTGATTCAGGACGGAGTGCTGAAGAATTTTCTGATGTCGAGAATGCCAATCAAGGGATTCGAGAAATCGAACGGGCACGGGCGGAATCAGCCGGGACTGATGCCGACGGGGCGGCAGGGGAATTTGATCGTGACGTCGAGCCAGAGCGTGCCGGAGAAGCAGTTGCGGCAGATGCTGATTGACGAGGCGAAAAAGCAGGGGAAGCCGTACGGATTATATTTCGACGATATCCAAGGTGGATTTACGTTGACGACGAGGTCGCTGCCGCAGGCGTTTCAGGTGCTGCCAGTGATCGTTTATAAGGTGTACACGGACGGGCGGCCGGATGAACTGGTGCGCGGGGTGGATATCGTGGGGACGCCGCTGGCGGCGTTGACGCGAATTATCACGGCGGGCGATACGCAGCACGTGTTCAACGGAGTTTGCGGAGCGGAGAGCGGCAGCGTGCCGGTGTCGGCGGTGGCTCCGGCGATGCTGTTCAGCGAGATGGAAGTGCAGAAGCGAGCGCATGGAAGAGAACGGCCGCCGATATTGCCGGCGCCGGGAGCGGACAGCAGCAAAGAAGACTCCACGGGGGTGAAGCCGTGAGCGGGCTGAAGAGCTGGAAGCGCGGAGTGAGTTTGCTTGCGGCGACGATGCTGCTGGCAGGAACGGCGAGTGCGCGGACGAGCGCGGCGGCGGCTTCGGAAGATTTTGAGGGAGACGCGGCAACGGCGAAGGCACACGACCTGGCAAAGGGCGATGTGTTGCTGGAGGCTCTGCTGACGGAACTGGATCGATCGAAAGACCGGTTGAAGATGGACCAGGTGAAGGCACCGTATTACATCGAGTATCGCGTGGAGGACGTGGACAATTACGACGCGGAGGCGGCATTTGGCGCACTGCTGAATTCGCAGCGGCAACATATGAGGGTGCTGCGGGTGGTGGTGCGAATCGGCGAGTACAAGCAGGACAGTTTTTATGGCCGGGGAATGGGCGGGGCGACGATTTTGCCGATGGATGACGACCCGATTGCGCTACGGCGGCAAATCTGGCTGCTGACGGACGAGGCGTACAAGTCGGCGGCGGACGCATATGCGGAAAAGCTTTCGGCACTGAAACAGTTCAGCGCGGACCCGAATCCGATAGACGATTTTGCGAAGGCGCCGGTGGTGACAAAGGTGGAGCCGGTGACGGCGTTGAAGGTGGACGAGAGCGCGTGGAAGCAGACGATCGAGGAGATGACAAACCTGTTCCGGAAATATCCGGAGGTGCAGACGGTGTCGGCGTCGGCGCGGTTCAGCGCCGTGAATCAGTATTTCGTGAATTCTGAAGGGACAATCGTTCGGAACGGACGGGTGAATTCGACGGTGACGCTGAATGGATCGGCACAGGCGGCGGATGGAATGAGGTTGCAGCGGAATCCGTACTGGACGGAGACGAGGCCGGAAGAGTTGCCGAAGCGGGACGAGTTGCTGAAGGAGACGGTGAAGACCCTGGATACGCTGAAGGCGCTGCGCGAGGCGCCGATCGTGGAGGAGTCTTACCGCGGGCCGGTGATGTTTGCGCCGGATGCGGCGGACGACATCATGGCGGGACTGGTGGGGGGAAATATTCTGGGGCGCAAGCCGCAGCTGGGAAGGCCGAACCGGACAGTGGGAGCGTTTGCGACCAGTTACAAGACGCGGATCCTGCCGAAATTTTTGAGCGTGGTGGACGATCCGACGATGAAAGAGTTCGACGGGAAAAAACTGATTGGGTCGTACGATGTGGACAGCGAAGGCGTGCCGGCGCAACCGGTGAAAGTGGTGGACGACGGGACGCTGGAGAATTATCTGATCGGACGGCAGCCGATCCGGGACTTCCCTGCTTCGAACGGGCACGGGAGGGCGTCGCCGGGGACGGCGGCGTTTCCGACGATCGGGACGTTGATATTCAAGAGTTCGGAGCCGGAGACAGCGGCGGCATTAAAGAAAAAGTTGACGGCGATGGCGAGCGAGCAGGGCAAACCGTATGGGTACCGCGTGGATACACTGGGGCCGGCGAATGCGCCCAGGTTGTTGTATCGCGTGTACGCTTCGGATGGGCATGAGGAGTTGGTGCGCGGAGCAGTGTTTAACGAGCTGGATGTGCGAGCGCTGCGGAATGACCTGGTGGCGCTGGGGAACGATCCAATGGTGAGCAATCGAGTGGGCGGAGTGCCGCAGACGATCATTGCGCCGTCGCTGCTGTTTGACGAGTTGGAAGTGAAGAGGGCGGATACGAGCAAGGAGAAGTTGCCGGAGTATGGGGCACCGGAAATCAAGAAGTAGTGACTGGTGATCGGTAACTGGTGCCTGGTTTCGAACCGAGCGATCTGTGGCTGGCGGTTGGTTTGGGTGGGTGGAGATTACTTAGTAAAAGCGGGAGCTTCGCTCTCGCACTCAATAGGTAGATGATGACGATTCGGGAACGATTGGAATGGCTGAGCCGGATGGCGTTTCTGGTGTTTATTCTGGCATCGGCGGCGTTTTTGAGCGCGATAACGGCGATGCGGGTGGCGATTCACGGGCGCGAAGTTTCCATGCCAAATTTGGTGGGGAAGAATGTGGCGGAGGCAGGGCAATCGCTGCGTTCGAAGGGATTGGTTTTGCGAGTGGCGGACCGGCTGTACAGCGATTTGCCGATCAACCAGGTGGTGCGACAGACGCCGCCGCCAGGGATGCTGATGAAAGTTTCGCAGCAGGCGCACGTGGTGCTGAGCCTGGGGCAGAAGCAACTGGAGATTCCGTCGCTGGAGGGCAACACGCTGCGGGCAGCGCGGATTGAATTGCTGCGCGAAGGATTGCAGGTGGGAGAGGTTTCGACGGTGTCCATCCCGGATGAGACGCCGGAGACGGTGCTGCTGCAGAATCCGAAGGAAGGAAAAAATGCGGCGACGCCGAGAGTGGACGTGCTGATCGCGGGAATGCCGCGGGAAGAAAGCTACGTAATGCCGTATTTGATCGGGTTGAGCGAGATTGAGGCGCAGCGGAGGCTGGATCTGGCGAAGATGCGGCGAAAGCTGAATTATCTGTCGGCGCCGCAGTGGCCGCATGCGTCGGTGATTGACCAGGCGCCGCTGGCGGGAACGCGGATTGGAGCGAGCTCGGAAGTGGAATTGACGGTGGCGAACTGAGAAGAAGCTGACAGTCCACAGTCAACAGCTTGAAGATACGAGGGCTCCCGGTGTATTCCCCGGGAGCTATTTTTTTCGGGAAGACTGAACTGGCGGAAGCTTTAGAGAAGATAGCTTGCAGCCGCAGGTTCCGTCGGGTGGATTCGTGGAACATTCCGCGGGGTGGGCTCGTCCTTGAAGAAAGATGCGGCGGGGGTGTGTATGCGGAAGATGGGTGGATGGCGTTTTCTGGTGCTGGCGGGGATGCTTGCGGGCGATTGCCGGGGGCAGCAGCCGATCAAGGTGGACGTGAATCTGGTGAATGTGGCGTTTACGGCGCGGGACGGGCAGGGGAAGCTGGTGGAAAGCTTGAAGCGGGAGGACGTGGAACTGCTGGAAGATGCGGTGGCGCAGAAGGTTGAATTTTTTGCGCGGAGCACGGATTTGCCGCTGACGCTGGCTTTGATTGTGGATGTGAGCGGGAGCCAGGATGAGTTTGGGAAGAAGCACAAAAAGGACCTGGAAGTTTTCTTGAAAGAGATATTGCGGCCGCAGGACCGGGTACTGCTGGTCTGCTTTGGGAATCATTTGCGGCTGGTGAGCGACTACACGAATTCGGCGGAACAGATTCTGGAAAATTACAAAGATTTCGACAAGGGAAAAAAGCATTTTGCGGAAATTGGGCCAGCGGAGGCGCGCGACCTGGGGACGGCATTTTACGATTCGATTTATTACAGCGTGACCGAGAAGTTGGCGACGAGCGGCGGGCGGAAGGCGATATTGATGTTCAGCGACGGGGAAGACAATTCGAGTTCACACAACATGATGACGACGATCGAGACGGCGCAGGGGGAGAATGTGCCGGTGTACGCGATTCGTTATACAGAAAAGAAACATGGGAATTTGACGGCGCGGAACAAATATGGAATCAGCGTGATGGATCGGGTGGCTTCGGAAACGGGCGGGATGCATATTGACGCGGAGGTGACGGACCCGCACACGTATTTCCGGCAGATTGCGGAGGAGTTGCGGACGTCGTATGAGGTGGCGTACTACCCGTCGAACAAGGCGAAGGATGGGACGTTCCGGAAGATTGGGATTCGGACAAAGGTGGAGGGGGTGAAGGTGAGGGCGAAGACAGGGTATTTCGCGCGGTAGATCTTGAGACTGCACTTAACTCACATCGATTCGTCGAGCGTGAGAAAGCTTGCCATGGTCCCTCCGTCCCGGTGGAGCACGCGGGACGCAAAAAGAGCGCTCCGCAGCGGCAAACAGCGCCGCTGCTACGGT
>DATLVJ010000568.1:0-2041 GCA_035577585.1 Candidatus Limnocylindrales bacterium | reverse complement strand
CCACGTGAGTAATGTAATCGGGGGCAAGATTGTCTCCCAGGCCGTCGCGCTCGTTTACGGAACACCAAAGCTCGCCGGTTTTCGGTTGGATGGCCAGACCGCCGCCGGCATTTCGGATTCCGTAGGCGAATACGCGCATTCCAGAGCCGTCGGGATTGAACTGCAAAATATCGGCGCGGTTTTTTTCTTCGGGAGTGTTGTCGGGGTCGTCGATGTTTGAGGCAGAGCCGACCGCGACAAACATTTTCTGGCCGTCGGGGGTGAATTGGAGATCGCGAGTCCAGTGGCCGCCGGTATGCGGGAGATCGGCAATGTGTTGCGCAGAGCCGGAAGCCTTCAGGTCGCCATTCTCATAAGGAATGCGGACGACAGCTTCTGTGCCACCAATGTAGATCCAGTGCGGGTTGTTACCTGGTGGGTAGAAAGCGATGCCGTAGGGGCGGATAAGTCCTTCCACAAATACAGAAGTCTCCGCTGGTTTGCCATCGGATGTGATTCCGCGGAACACCCTGATTTTGCCCGTGCGGCTTTCCGCCACAAAAAAATCGCCGTTAGGGGCTGTGCGGATCAATCGCGGATTCTCGAGTCCAGTGGCATAGAGCTGGACGGCGAAACCCACCGGCGCTTTCGGCCAGGCGTCATCCGGGCGCCGGACGACTTGCGGGCCGTTGCTTGCCGTGTCGGTGGCGTAGGGCGCGGGGAGATCCTGGGCGGAAATCTTGCGGGACTTACCGGGTTGTTCGACGCGGAAATCCGCGTAAGGTGGGCCGGGCAAAGGAGTGTTGGTTTTGGTGGGGGCCGAAGCCATACCGGGAGCGCCTGGCTGGTTTTTCCGTGCGGAAGTCTTGAGCGATTTCAAGTAGGCAACAATTTGCCAGCGTTGCTTTTCGGAAAGGGTGCCCCAGGCGGGCATACCGTTGGCGACAGAACCCGTGGTGATGAACCAGAAGACCTCGCCATCGGCGGCGGACTGGGTAGGGCCTTGGGAAAGGGACGGAATATTGCCGGTTCCCTGCCCCATGGCGCCATGACACGGGGCGCAGTTCGCCGCGTAAAGTTTTGCGCCTGCGGGGATGGTCGCGGACTGGCCCGCAAGGGGGTTTTGCTGGTGCATCGTGGGTACAGGCGCGTTGTGGAAATGGGCGTCCTGGGCCAGGGAAACTGCCGCAATTGGACAAAATACGGCGAGCAAAAGAGAGGAGCGAGTGACGGCGTTCAAGTTTGCCTCCAAGCATTATTATTTGCGGCCAAAGGGCGCGGAGACAACATCAAAGTGTGGCTGGGGGAGGGAAGCCGGTGCACGCTAGGGGAAAATCACTGGAATTGGAAAATTAAGGTTGGAAGCTCAGAGACTTCGGTCCAGAGGTGTGACGACAGGACGACTAAATGAAGATTGATCCTGCATTTTACGGCCAACAATGAGTACAAGTTTCGAGATAGAGTCCGGCCTGGGCGAGAGCCCTGCGTCGCTGGATAACGAACGCGGCATAGGAGGGGTGTGGGCGGGCAAAGCCGGCAAGTGGCTAGCGCGCGTTGCGGCGGGCCGGATCGAGGCTTTGAAATCGTCAACCTGGTGGGCATTCCTGGTGGTGGCGCTGGCAATCGCTTGCGTGGCCTACGCCGACAACCGGGCGGAAGACGTTTCGCTGGGCTACCTTTACATATTGCCTCTTTCCTTCAGTGCGATTCTGCTGTCGGCGCGATTGACCTACGGGATTGTGGTGGTTTGCATATTTTTTCACGACCTTTTTGGCCCGCCAATCCACCACATCCAGGGACGCATCCTGCACAATCTTGCCGCGCTTGTGGGATTCACATTCGTCGTGCTGATACTGCAATGGTTTGTGGCGCAGCGGAACGCTCTGCATGAAATGACCCGTCAGCAGCGAGACGCGCTGCTGCAAGAAGTGGAGCTGGCCGCGGAGGTGCAGCGGCTGTTTCTTCCCCGCAGCGATCCGGAGACGGCAGAATTCGAAATCGCCGGGGCCATGCATCCCGCTCGCGTGGTGGGAGGCGACTATTACGATTATCTTGCGCGTCC
>DATLVJ010000567.1:0-15352 GCA_035577585.1 Candidatus Limnocylindrales bacterium | reverse complement strand
CTGGCGCTCATCCTCACCAACTGGATACACCTCTGAGGCGGAGCAAAGCGGCCGCAGCAACGAACAACAGTAATCAGCGGCTGGCAATCAGGAAGCAAAGAGAAGGCGCAGCCCAAGTCCAAACTCGATAAAAGAAAAGTCAAAACCCGCTACTGCGCTGCTCGGGTGTGGTAGGGTGCCTCTCCAGCGCCGTAGGCGCGCCATAAATTAGCCCAGCGCGTAAGCGCTGGGTAAGTGATATATAAAGTAATCAAGCGCCGGAGGTGCGGCACGTGTCCCACACATACGCTCAAAACGTAATTCACGTAGTATTCAGCACCAAAGATCGCCGCAAACTCATGCCGAATGAATTTCAGCCGCGGATGTGGGCTTACGCGGTGGGTATTTGCAAAAAGTTCGACATTCTTGTTCTCGCAGTGGGAGGGATGGAAGATCACATTCATTTCCTCCTTCAAATTCCTCCGACCGTGGCACTGGCCAAGGCAGTTCTTGCCATCAAATCCAATTCTTCGCGATGGGCGAATGAGGAAGGCCACAAATTCGCATGGCAACAGGGGTACGGCGCTTTTAGCGTGAGCAGTTCTATTGCCCCCACGGTCATTCGTTACATACAGAATCAGGAGGCGCATCACAAAAAGATGAGTTTTGATTCAGAGTTTCTCGCCCTGTTGAAAAAACACGGGATAGAATTTGATCCGAAATATGTTTTTGGCTAGGTGCCGCGCCTCCGGCGCTTGGGCTTAATTTGATTTTCCTACCCAGCCCTTACGGGCTGGGCTAACTTCTGGCACGCCTCCGGCGTTTTTCTACGTCCCGGAGCCTTTTGCAATGCGGGTTTGTTTCTCCGCTCTCATTTTCGCATCGCACTGCGCTTGTCCCGCCAGAATCGGGCGTTTGTCGCGGGCCTAACCTTTCCGTTTGCCGCTTCTCCGGCACCGGAGGCGCGGCATAAGTTAGCCCAGCGCGTAAGCGCTGGGTAGTTGGTGTAGAAAGATGCCAAGCGCCGGAGGTGCGACACGTGTCCCACACATACGCTCAAACGTGATTCACGTTGTATTCAGCACCAAAGATCGCCGCAAACTCATGTCGGGAGAATTTCAGCCGCGGATATGGGCTGACGCGGTGGGTATTTGTAGAAAGTTCGACATTCTTCTTCACACCGTGGGAGGGAGAGAAGACGACATTCATCTCTTGCTTCAGATTCCCCCGACTTTGGTCATGGCCTGGCGCCTAGCTACGCTTTACTGGACTTTCAAAGAACGTCAGTATTTTCCCGAGTACTCTTGGCTTAAATAGTGTGTCGAGATCCTCGCTGGACCGCTTGTTCTTGAGCTGGGTGTTGCAGAGCGGAACTTCAACGTACCTCGAACGGAAGTGAGCGACTAGCGCGCGTTCCAGCAATCCCCACGATTTGAGGCCGGGGCGTGCCTCGCACGACACTACATGTACGTCCATTTCCCTGACTCCTCTTTGCTTCAGTATCTTTTTCGATCTATGAGCCACGCTGGAGGCAATGCGACTAATCCCCTTTTTCGTAGTCCCGATGTACAGAATCCTCGATCTTCCATCTTTATATTTGAGAGGTTTCCTCGCGGCCAGAACGTAAACGAGCCTTTTGTGCTTCAACGCTCTTCTGTACACAGTCATAGCTGGCTTCCGGTTCACAGACACTCTCATAGCGTCCTCACTGGCGCGGATTCTATCACGGCGGGTGGCCAATCGATTTGGCGGAACGTACCTTGCAGGCCACTTGATTGTGTTATAGCCTCTTCGCCTCAAGGGAGGATTCCAAGCCTCAAACGCACGAATACTTTCTTATCAGTGCTCCCGCCGGCCCTCAGGCGCAAGCGGAATTGGCGCGGATGGCAGTTTTAGGTTGGCGGGTGGGTGGCCCGGACGTAAAGACGGAAGAATGAATTTGGGTGCCCCATCCTCGGTTTTTGAGGGTGGGCTCTTGGGGTGAGCCTCCTGCCTTTGAAAGATTCTTCTTGTTTTCTTCCCTCATTTGAGGTAGAAGAATAGGAAGAGGAAGGCTCAATGAAAAATGTACCTGTCCTATCCGGCCCCATTGATGTTCCCAATCGCTTAAAGCAACTCGGCCTTAAAGAATCTATCCTGCGCCTGGGTGTGGAACAAGGGCAAGCGGAATGGGCAAACTGCACCCTCAATGACCCGCCCATGTTTCGCGGCCTTGTTCCGTGGGCCAGAACATTGCGGTCCCTTCGTGAAAGTATGATCCCCGAAGGTTGGCAACGACTAGAGGATGGCGGCCAATCGTTTGTAGTGAACGAGTCGGGCACTTTAGCAATCACTGCGGCCACGGGCGATAGGCGCACGGGAGTCAAAGACGAGACACCTTGTACGAAATCAAGCAAGGGCCCTAAGACGCAACTAGTTATCGCCCAAAACGCACTTGCTTGGACATTGTACGGCGACATCCGCACCGCCGAAAAACAGAAGGCAGATTCTCGAATAACTTGGATTCTAATGTTCTACCGCGATACCGAAACCTCAGAAATTCGATGCGAATTGTCACTACCTGCAGGAATGAACAATGAATATCAAGTAGATGAATGGAAAGAGAGAATCATCCTCACGGCCATTCCGTTTGGCGATGGCGGAGCTGGAATTAAGGTCGATTCTCCGACTCCTAATATAAACATTGATGTGCAGCGCCGTCGTGCCTAAGCAGATACATATGTTTGACCGCCGAATGTTTAACCCGACTAGGTTTGCGTGTGTCCGTAAGCGAAAGGGATTGAGCAAGAGCCAGATGGCTTTGCTTATTGGCGTGGATTTGCGTTCGGTATCAGCATATGAGGCTGGGGATACAATACCGGGAGACGAGATCGCCGAAAGAATCGTTTCCAAAACCGCGTTTCCTCCTGAGTTTTTTTCCGGGGACGACCTAGAGGAACCGAACCTGGATGCCGTTAGCTTCCGTAGCATGTCGAAAATGTCATCGCGTCAACGTGATATGGCGCTGAGCCAAGGAGCAATTGCAACTCATCTCTGTAGGTATATTGAGGAGAAGTTTGAACTACCGCGGGCAGACATTCCCGATCTTAGCCATGAGCCTACACCAGAAGCTGCTAGCGACACCTTACGACGGCACTGGGGCATAGGTGCCTTGCCCGTTAGCAATATGGTTCACCTGCTTGAATCGAAAGGTGTGCGCGTATTCTCCTTAGCGATTGATGCAAGAGAAGTAGATGCCTTTTCAACTTGGAAGGCCGAGACGCCAATGGTTTTCCTGAACACTTTCAAAACTGCCGAACATAGTCGCTACGATGCTGCTCACGAACTAGGACACCTTGTCTTGCATCGTCACGCTACTCCGAACGGAAGAGAAGCGGAACGGGAGGCGGACCTATTCGCTTCGGCCTTCTTGATGCCAAAGGCCAGCGTTATCGCGCAGGGAATGCGGTCGCCATCGTTCTCGGACTTGGTGCGCTTAAAGGGTATTTGGAAAGTTTCTGTCGCGGCACTCAATCGTCGGCTGCACGATGTTGGAATGACTACGGATTGGCACTATCGAATGACCTGCATAGAACTTGGGAAACATGATCGCACAAAAGAACCAAACGAAATTCCTCGCGAAACGTCCCAGGTGCTGCCCAAAGTGTTTTCAAAGCTATATGAGGAGAAGGTATCGCGCTCTGACGTTGCACATTCGCTATCCATCCCACGGGCTGAACTTGAGCAACTCATGTTTGGCCTGACAATTGCTGCGATTGATGGAGGAGGAAAAGGAACACCTCAGGCTGGGCGCGCACAACTTAGACTCGTTGAAGCAAAGTAGAATTACGAAAACTTGGGACCGGGTGCCGGGTTCCGGTTATTGGCACCCGGGTCTTGGGGTCACCTCCGCTCTTCTCTTTTTCTGGACTTCCAACCCTTAACTCTTGATTTTCAACTTCCGATCCCCGCCCGTTACTTTTTCAGCGCAAAATCGTCCCAGTACTACAGAATACTATTGACCAATGGTTACTAATGCGAGAGAATGGGCCATGTTCGCGCGGGGATTAGTTTCTGGACATCCGACGAAGGATGTCCACCCTGAGCTTGGCGAAGGGTCCTTCTCTTATTCCACCCCGCCTCTTCTCGGTCAAAAACCCTCCTTCGCTAAATCCCGTGTTTCCATCACTTCAAAACTGATAGAAATCAAAGGACTTCAACTCTATTGTTTCGGTCACTTACGAAAAACAGGGGGGAGGGGGAGTTGCTAGCTGGTACATACCACGCATCATCTCGTCCGAAAAAGCCCTCCGCTAACTCCTGCATTTCCCACACTTGCGCACCCTTCCTTTAACCATTGCATTTTCAATAACCTACATGCCATAGGGTGGGGGGTGCCAGTCATTCCAATACTGCGGGAATCGCTGTTGGGTTATTCGGAGGCGGAGGCGGCGAAGTGCTCGATGGGCGCGGGGAGTTTGAGGTGGACAGACTGGAAGGGGCGGTCTTCCGCGGCGACGAGGTCGCGCAGGACTGCTACGCCGAGATTCGATTGGGAGTCGCGAAGCTTGAGCTTGGCGTCGAACGAGGCCTTCGGCGGAACGTAGGCGACCAGGATCCATTGATAGCGATCGTCGGGATGCTCAGCGGGTGATTGCGGGGGAGCCGAATTCGCCACCGGCTGCCAGTCCCGGTAATCCTTGTCTCCGTGGAATTTCAGGGAAGCCGCGATTGCGGTGAAATTGCGCTTGGGATAGACGACGTAGAATGGCCGCAGCGCTTGGAACGAATCAAACTCGCTGGAGGATTGCCATGCCGGTTCAGAAAATTCGCGGGACTCGAATTGCGTGAGATGCGGGGGAGAATAAGTCCGCTTCTGTGCCGCCAGCTCCAATTGGATAGCTCGCAGGGCGATTTCGTCGGGGTCATGCTTCGGCTTCCGGATGAAGACCGGGCCGTGGGGAACCAACTGAATGGCAACGACTAGAGCGACGACAGTGGCGACGACCAGCAACATGCCCGGCGCCACTTCACCCTTGCCAAGTTCGTAGGCGGCGAAACCCGCCGCAAGCAGCGCGGCGACGCTCCTGCTAAATGGAGAGAAAATGGGAAACCTGCGCGGTGGACTGATGATTTCCACTCGAACCCCTTCGATGAAATTGTCAGGGGCCCGGGTGCCGCCTGGAGAAATTAGCTTGAAACGTTAATGGTGTTCGACGGAAATTGAACAGTCAAGTTAAATTGCGTTTAGGAAAAATAAAAGAAGAGATGTGACCGGAGGGCGAGGAATTAACTCTAAATAATGTGCAGGGGAAGGGGCGCTGGCGGGATTTCAAGAATTCAAGTTTGGAGGAACAAAAAAATGAGTGAAGCGGCTCGGCAGACAGCAAAAGAAGCAACTTCGGGGAAACCACAAACCTTTACGGCCGGCGCATTCGCGGCGCAGAGCCCGACCTCGGGCTTGGCCAAGTTCAGCATTCCGAGGCGCGAACCTCGCCCTCAGGACGTGCAGATCGAGATTCTTTTCTGCGGCGTGTGCCATTCCGATTTGCATCAGGTGCGCAATGAGTGGAAAGAAGTGATGCCAACCGTGTATCCCGTCGTGCCGGGCCACGAGATCGTGGGCCGCGTGACCAAGGTGGGCAGCGCGGTGACCAAGTTCAAGGCAGGAGACATCGCGGCGGTGGGTTGCATGGTGGACTCCGATCGCGTGTGTCCGGCTTGTAAAGCCGGCGAGGAGCAGTATTGCGAAAGCGGCTTGACGCTGACCTACAACGGCGAGGACAAAATTCTTGGCGGCGTCACCTACGGCGGGTATTCGACCGGCATCGTGGTGGATGAAAATTACGTGCTGCGCGTGCCGGCTGGATTGGACCTGGCGGGCACCGCGCCGCTGCTTTGCGCGGGAATCACCACGTATTCGCCGCTGCGCCACTGGAATGTGGGCAAGGGACAAAAAGTAGGCGTAGTGGGCCTGGGCGGGCTTGGGCACATGGGCGTGAAGTTTGCGCATGCCTTCGGCGCGCACACGGTGCTGTTCACCACTTCGCCAAATAAAGCCGCGGATGCGAAACGTCTGGGCGCGGCGGAAGTGGTGAATTCGCGGAACACGGAAGAGATGCAAAAACACGTTGGGAGCTTCGATTTCATTCTAGACACCGTTTCCGCGGATCATGACCTGAATGCGTACCTGCAGTTGTTGAAGCTCGACGGCGCGATGACGCTGGTGGGCGCACCGGAAAAGCCTGCGCCGGTAAGTGCATTTAACCTGATTATGAAGCGGCGCCGGCTGGCGGGTTCGGCGATTGGCGGGATCCGCGAGACGCAAGAGATGCTGGATTTCTGCGGAAAGCACGGAATTACTTCGGACATCGAACTGATTCCGATCCAGAAGGTCAACGATGCCTACGAACGGCTGCTGAAGAGCGACGTGAAGTATCGCTTCGTGATCGATATGGCGTCACTGAAGTAGGCGAGCGGCGCTCCGAAATTATTTGCCGATAACGAAGAAAGCGCCGGAGTTGAAGCGGTGCGGATTCGTGGCGTCCCAAAAGATGCTCCAGGTGGATAGCGGCACTTTGCCTGGGGCGCCCTTGGTGTAGAAGATCTGCAGGCCGTCGCGGGACCATTCGGCCGCGCGCTGATAGGAATCCGTTGACCCGAGAATCGTGCGCCGCTTCGAGAGAACTTCGTAAAGGAAAAAAGTGGAATTGAGGCCGACGGAATCCGCCGGCGCCCCCGCCGGTGTTTTCAGATAGTACGCAGTGACGAGCAGCAGGTCCGCGTTGATCGGATTGGGACGAAGCGTGTCGCTGCTCATCACCTGGAAAGAATCTCCGTAAATTTCCTTGAGCGACACGGTTTGCGTTGGCTTGTCGTCGCTCAGCCAGTACGCATTCTGCAGGTCGCTTGCGAGGATTGTAGTTGCGGAAATCCATCCGTGCAGCGAGTCAACGGATTGTGCGGAAAATAGCGCGGCGGTTTCGGGAGTGTTGACGGGAAGTGTCCAGACCTGCCAAGTCTTGCCGTCGTACTTTAAGAACGCCACACGCGAATCGTCTGGTGACCAGAAGGCGCTCCGAGCGCTGGTGGTGGCGAGATCGCGCAAGCGGCCGGTGTCCCAGTCGTAAAGAACGATGGTCCGCTCCGGACCGGTTTTGGAATCCGAGCGGGTGAAGAGCAATTTCTTGCCGTCGTGAGAGACGGCCAACTCGGAGCCTTCGGGCGCGATGGTTCGCCGGATTGCGCTGCGGCTGAAAATCACTTTGCCGTTGGCATCGAGGTACGCGACGGCTGTCGGCAGCTTAAAATTGGTAATCGGTTCAAGGGCAGACTTTTTGTCTTTGTCCTTATCTTTGTCGTCTTTCGTTTTGTCCTTACTTTTATCCTTGTCCTTGGCGTCTGCGTTGTCGTCGGGATCAAGCTGATTCTTTTTTCGAAATTCGGGAAATTTTTCGGGGACGCTCTGCCCGCAACCGTTGAAAGTGCCGATCTGCGCGTGCTGCACCTCCACTTTGAAGCTGTACTTGGTGTCGCTCATGCCGTCGGAGCACGACTCACGGGAAAGTTCGACGGCGACGTCCGCGCCGGTGACGTCGTCCTTGGCGTGATAGACCCAGGAGACACCGGGTTGGTCGGGAACGATTTCGTCGGGATCGAGCACGATGGGCGGGTAACCGGCGCGGTCCAGCCTCTCCGGGCCTTTCATTCCCAGGCGCAGAAGCCAGGCGGGTTCGTTTCCGTGGGCGATCACGAGGATGGGATAGTGGCGCGAAACGGGAGAAGGGATTGGCGCGGTGGTGGCAGCGGGGGGCGCTGACTTCGTCTGTGGGCTCGGGGCCGGCTTTTGCGCGGTATTCGGCGCCGGTGTTTGCGCGGGCGTGAGGGTCGAAAAGAGCAGAGCGCTGCACAGAAACGGTAAGCGAATGAAATACGGCGCGCGCATGCGGTGGCTCCCAGCAAAATACTGTAGCAAGAGGACCTAAGAACGGGCGAGGAGAATAGCCGCGGGAGTTTCTGAGAGTGAAGTGGAGCGGGCGGCCGCGAAGGAGTTGTCGAGAATGAATTTTCTTGACATGGCGAACAAAAAGCGAAACAATGGGCGGGCATCGAGGTGAGCCATGTCCCCAGTTCTTCCCCATACGACGCCGCGTTTCACCATGCGGCGCCGCCTCGTTCGACGCCCCGCAACACAACTCCTTCCTTTTAGCCCTGCTGAACCAAAGCCAGAGGCCGGCGCCCTTGCCCAGGGCCAAGCCGGCTGGCGCAAGGAAAGCATGGAATGCCCAACGGCGGATTGCCCCCTGCCGAAATTTCCGGCTTCCCCTGCGCCACTGGTGGGCATTGCTCGCCTCGCCTCCGAAGCCCCGGCCGCGGACACCAAGCGGAAGTCTATGGAGAAGCCGGAGTACTTTTTTCTGCCGGTGAAATCGATCTTGAACAAATGCGATTCGGCGCGGGTGCCATTTGACTGGACGATCAATCCGTACCGCGGGTGCGAGTTTGGGTGCAAATACTGCTATGCGCGATACACGCACGAGTACATGGAAATTGACGGCGGGGAATTTGAACGGAAGATTTTCGTGAAGCAGGATCCTGGTGCGGTGCTCGCGCGCGATGTGGACCGGAAGTATTCGCACGCGTCGAAGGCTTCGGGATATACGAAGGCGGAGCACATTGCGATCGGGACGGCGACGGATCCTTACCAGCCGGCCGAGCGGGAGTATGGCGTGACGCGGGCTTGTCTGGAAGAGTTGGCGAAGCGGGAAGGGTTGAGCGTTTCGATCATCACCAAGTCGAACCAGGTTGTGCGCGACATTGATATTTTGAAGGTGATTGCGGCGAAGTCGGCGCTGACGGTTAATATCACGGTGACCACACTGAAGCCGCGGCTGGCGCGTTTGCTGGAGCCGCGGGCACCGCGGCCGGATCTGCGGCTTGCCGCAGTGAAGGAATTGCGCGAGGCGGGATTGCATGTGGGCGTTTCGGCTTCTCCGCTGCTGCCGGGGATTACGGACGCTGACGGGGAACTGGAAGGCGTGGCTGCGGCAGCGAAGGAAGCGGACGCGGAGTGGTTTTGGTCAGGCGTCCTGTTCCTGATGCCTGCGTCAGCAAAACGGTTTCTGCCATTCATCGAGGAGAAGTTCCCCAGGCTGGCGAAGCAGTATCGCGACTGGTACACAAAAAACGGCTACGCCCCGGAAGAGTATCGCAAGAAGGCTTCGGAGCGGGTCGCGCGCATCCGCCAGAAGTTTGGCTTCGCCTCGCGCCCCTGGGAAGGCGACCGGCCAAGCGCGCCGCAAGCTCAGCTATCCCTTGGCTGGGACGTCCGAGCGGTCAGCGGGGATCTACCGGGGATTCGCTCTTGCGTAGCTGGCTGACGCAACGGGAAAGACTCGTCATGGGACGATGATGCGGGATTCTTCGCGCTTCAGTTCGGGGGCGCCGGGGAATTGGCCGCGGAGGAATTCGAGGAAGCGGCGGGAGCGTGGGCGGCCGTTGGTGCGAAGCAGGCCCATGCGATAGAGGAAGACGAGGAGCTGGAAGATTTCGGAGTCTTTGGGACGCGCCCGGGAATCGTGCGCGGGAGATTGCTTGGTTTCGTTAAGGAAGGCGGTGAGGGCGTCGTAGAGTCCGCGTTGGAGGGGTGGGACCGGCGGTTGTTCGTAGACAACGCCAGCCGCGAGTGTTTTGTAGGATTCGGCCAGAGACTGCAAAGCGGCTAGGACGTCGGGGTCGGTGGCGGCGGGTTGGGCCGAGCAGAATTTGGCGATGGTAAAGGCGATGGCGGAGAGAAGTTGCGGGTGGATGCGGACGAGATCCGGAGCGAGGCGCACGTCCAGCAGAGGAGTGTCCGCGGGGAGTTCGCGCGGGTGTTGTTCTTCGTAGCGGTGAGCGGCGACTAAGTAAGCGCAGTCGCGCGGGCAGTCGAGGGTGACTTCGCGCTCGGTGCCGCAGCAGACGGGGCAGATGGTTTCGGCCTTGGCGGGGCAGAAGCGGCCCGGTTTGCGTTTTTTGCAGATTGGACAGGACAAGAAGATCCCCCGAAGAGTAGCGTGAAGCCAAATTACAAATTATAGGTTTGGCTGGCAGAAATTAGCATGCGTTGTTTGGTGCGAGCGGGATCTGTCGCACCTCCGGCGCTCAAGACGACTTCTTAAGGTTTCCCAGCGCTTACGCGCTGGGCTAAGTTCTGTCGCGCCTCCGGCGCTGAATTCTCCCTCAATTCAAGAAATTCGCGACTCGTTGCGTAACTTGCGAAAGCAGAATATCACGCCATGATGACTTTGTTCTGGAAGCGGCGGGCGGCGATGACGAGGAGCATCGTGCCCATGAAGAAGAGCGCGACGGCGTCGATCCAGAGATGCACCCAGCCGGCGCCGCGGAGAATGATGCCGCGGGTGATGTCGATGAAATAAGTGGCGGGCACGAAGTAGCTGAGAACATAAAAAAACTTGGGCATCGTTTCGCGCGGAAAGATATATCCGGAGAAGAAAATACTGGGAAGAATGGTGAGGAAAGCGAGTTGCATGGCTTCCGCCTGGGAATTGGCTTTGCTGGAAATCAGGATGCCGAGAGAGAGCGAGACGAAGATGTACGGCAGGGAAAGCAGCGCGAGCAGAATAACGCTGCCGTGGATGGGCACGCTGAAGATGAAGCGCATGAAGGTGAGAATCATGCACAACTCGAAAAAGCCGATCATCAGGTAGGGAAGCAGCTTGCCAAGCAGCAGGCCCATTGGGCGCACGGGGGTAACGAAAAGTTGCTCGAGCGTGCCGCGCTCTTTTTCACGCACGATGGAAAACGCAGTCAGAAACGTGGTGACATTGAGCAGGAGAATCGCGGTCAGGCCCGGAAGGAAGAAATTGGGCGAGCGCGAATCGGGATTGAAGAGAATTTTAGGGCGCATGTCCACCGCGAAAGTGGTGTCGCCCGTGTTGGCGAGGACGCGGCGCAGCGATTCGTCTAGGCCGATGGCCGTGGTGACGTTGATGGCCTGGCCGGCGACGGAAGAATCAGAGCCATCGATCAGCACCAGCACCTGCGCACCCATCTGGTGGAGGAGTTTGTCCGAATAATCCACGGGAATTTTGATGCCAACACGGCATTTGCCGGAGACGATCGCATCGGTGAGGTCGTGGTCGGTCTCGACGAAACGCACCAGCCGAAACGTATCGGAGTTGCGCAGACGATCGAGAAGTTCGCGGCTCTCGCGGCGGCCGTCCGCGTTGTAAACCACCGTGTTGATCTGGCGAATGTTGGTGTCGATGCCGAAGCCCAGCAGAAACATCTGCAGCAAAGGAATGATCAACGAGAAAAAAAGCGTCCCGAAGTCCCGACGCACGTGCAGCGCTTCTTTGTAAAAAACGGCGCTGAAACCACGGAATGGATTAAGCACGGGTGGCCTCGGTCTCCGACTGATGCTTGTAAGTGAGTTCGACGAACACGTCTTCCAATGAGGGCGCGAGCGGACGGATTTCTCCCACGACGATGCCTTGCTTCAGCAGTTGCTCGCGCAAGTGCTCGAGATCGAGATCGTCGTTGATCAGCGCGTGGACGGATTGCCCGAAAATGGTGGCGCTGCGAATTCCCTTGAGGGTGCGGGCGATGCGCAGCGCACGGGTAACTTCGGGAGTGGTGATTTCGACGCGATAGGTGCCGGGCGGCTGCACATCGGGCAGTTCGCGCAGGGAGTCGGGCGTGCCGTCGGCGATGAGTTTACCGTAGTAGATGTAGGCAACGTGGCTGCAGCGTTCGGCTTCGTCCATGTAGTGCGTGGTTACGAAAAAAGTGATGCCGTGGGCGGAAAGTTCGAAGAGCAAATCCCACAATTGGCGGCGTGCCACAGGATCGATGCCCGCGGTCGGCTCGTCGAGGAATATTAACTTCGGTTCGTGAAGCATGGCGCAGCCGAGCGCGAGGCGCTGCTTCCATCCGCCGGAAAGCTGCGCGGAAAGCCGGTCCATATATGGTGCAAGGCCGTTAAGTTGCACGATATCGTCCATGCGTTTGCGGAGTCGCTCGTTGGAAAGGCCGTAGATGCGGCCGTAGAAGGTGAGATTTTCCGTGACGGTCAGGTCGGAGTACAAACTGAAATTCTGCGACATGTAGCCGATATTTTCGCGCACCGTTTCCGGATCTTTTCTTACATCGATGCCCAGCACCGACGCTTCGCCGCCGGAAAGAGGCAGCAGGCCCGTGAGCATTTTAATGACCGTGGTTTTTCCGCTGCCGTTGGGGCCGAGAAACCCGAAGATTTCGCCTTTTTGCACGCGGAAGCTGACGTCGTTTACCGCAGTAAAATTGCCGAACCGGCGAACAAGATTTCGCGCGGTGATGGCGGGTTGTTCGAGATCAGCCACGACTCAGCTCCCCGGCGCCAGCGTAACGTCGGCGGCCATGCCCGCGCGGACCCGGTGCGAGGTATCGTCAATGCGCACCTTTACGCCAAATACCTGATGTACGCGCTCTTCCACCGTCTGCACGTTGCGCGGCAGAAACTCAGCTTGCTGGTTGATTTGCTCGATCGCTCCGTCGAAAACCTGGCCAGGAAATGAGTCCACGCGAATCTGAGCTTTCTGGCCGAGATGCACGCGGCCGATCTGCGTCTCCGGAATGTAAATACGGACATAGATTTGATCCCGTTCGAGAAGCGTGGCGACGGGCGTGTTGGGAGCGATCAGATCGCCTGGGCGGACATCAAGCACTTCGATGGATGCCGCGGCGGGCGCCAGCACCTGGCGTTCGCGAAAGCGAGCTTCGTCGTAAGCCAGCGCAGCTTTGGCCGTGGAGACGTCTTCGACACGATTGCCATTCTCGAGTTTTTCAAGCGTAGCTTTTGTCTGGAGATAGTGGGCTTCGGCCGCGGCAATTTCCTCTGCACGATAGCCGCGATGAAGCTGGTCAAGCTTCTGCTGGAAATTCGATTGCTGCGCAAGCGCCATTTTCCAGTTGGCGTCGGCGGTATCGCGCTGCTGCTTGGAGACGAGATCTTTCTGGGCCAGCGCGTCGTACCTCTCGGCATCGAGGCGGGCGCGGAGTTCGTCGGCATTGGCGCGGTCGAGATCAGCTTGCGCGGCGGCAATGTCCTCCTGGCGGTATCCGTTCTTGCGCTGGTCGTACTCGGCTTTGGCTTGCGCCGCGGCGGCGCGAGCTTCGGCAATTTCTTCCGGGCGGTAGCCCCGCTGGGACTTTTCCGCCGCGGCGCGGGATTGCGCGAGCGACGCCGCAAGTTCCTTTTCGTCGAAAGTAATGAGCACTTGGCCGGCTTCGACAGGGTCGCCCTCGCGAACAAGAACCTTGTCAATGCGGCCGCCGATTTTGGAGCCGACGCGAATGTTGCGGGCTTCCACGGTTCCAGAGCCGTGAAGAGATGCGTCGCGATGCAGCATGCCGGAGGAGTAGACCGCCAGTCCGACAAGGGCCGCGATGACAAGCACGGGGATGAGGATTTTGCGATTCATCAATTCGATCTCCAACGGAAACTATGGGACCGCTGAATCCGGAGGCGGTGAGCCGCGCGGCGCGAGTCCCGTCCAGAGCACCTCGAAAGAGTCTTCCATGCGCGAAAGCAGCGTGCTGTCGGCATGGAGCGTCCAGATGAGCAGCGTGCCGAAAATGGTTTGCCGAAAGACGTGCGCTATTACTTCCGGCGGCAGGTCGCTACGGATTTCGCCGCGGCTCTGGCCGAGGCGGATCATTTCGGTGTGAATGGCAATGACGCGATTTTGCAGATTCAGCATTGGTTCGCGAACCGAAGAATCCGTAAGAAAGGCCTGAAGAAGAATGCGGATGATGGCCGGATTGCGCATCGGTTCCTGGGTCATGCGGGCGCCGAGCGAGCGCATAAATACCGGAACGGGCACTCTCGCCGCGCGCATTTCCTCGAACGCAGCTTTCAGCTTTGCGAGCTGCATTTCGCCGAAGGCCAGGAGGATGTGCTCCTTGCTCGGAAAATAATTGAAGAAAGTGCCCTTGCCAAGATCCGCGGCGTTGGTGATGTCTTCGACTGTGGTTTCAGCGAAGCCTTTGCGCGCGAAAAGTTCCATGGCGGCTCGGAAAAGACGTTCGCGGCGCTCGAGAGATTGGCGCTCGCGGCGGTTGGGAGGGAGGGAGGGGGAGGCAGTTTGCATAAAATGACCTTCAGGCATAAATGACTATAGGTCATATCACTTAGAAATGCAAGAAAAAAGGCCCCAGGAGGTTACCCGTGGGGCCTTCGGTTAAAGCATGGGATACATTTAAGTTAGCTGCTAGATTTCCTTGCCCGAGGCATGATTCTTGGGTGATTTCTTGTTCAGATACGAGATGAATTTTTGCGCGGAGGCTGGCACTGGCACCGCTCCCTTGAAAACAACATCCTGCGGTGTGATGGTCTTCTTGTACAGCCGCTCGTTGGCCGTGTTGTCGGGGCGAACGGTGGAACCGGCGAGTGATATTCCCGCGAAAAGGCCGCGGGCACGGGAGTAAGAAAGAATTTCCGCGCGCAGGGTTACGTCGGTGGAAGCCTCCGCGTTACGGCCTTTGGGGCCCGCGGCAGCGGAGGCGTCAGCGCCGAGTTTTACCTTGGAGCTCAGAACCGAGTTCGCGCCGCGGTCATTCATGATCAGCAGAACGAAGTCCGTGGCCTGGCCGCCGATCTGAAGGCCAAAGCTGCCGCCCTCAAGTGCCATCATGGTGGGAGCGCTCCACGGTCCATTGAAATGCTCGCCGCTGCGGCAGGTCATCGCGCCGCGGCCGTAGCTGGCGCCGAAAACGAAGGCCGCTTTCACGACTGAGGGGTAGACGATGACGCAGGTGGCTTTGTCGATCAGATCCTGTGGAATGTCGTCGGGAATATCCATGATTTCCTGAACCACTACGCCGCAATTTTCGAGCCGCCCATTTTCCTTGCGGTCGTCGGCGATCATAGGCGGGCAGAAAAACGAGGCCGCCAGCAAAAACGGAACTATCTTTTTCATTCGAATCCACCTTTTCAGAATAGTGTTTCCATGCAGTGTATGAGCCCCATTTAATGAAACCTTACGGGCGGCGGAAGTTGCGGGGCGTGGCTGGATTTGGCGATGCGCCCTGCTCCTGCTCCTCGCGACGCTGCGAGAGGAAGCGTCCACTGACTTTCGACTATACTTTCAGTTCATGGGGATTGCCAAGAGTGGAATTGAGCGCCGCGCGGTGCGGACGTCGGTTTGCGGGCTGATCGGCCTGGCCTTGGTGTCTGTCGCGGCGGCACAGGAGAAAGGCTCGCAGGAAAAAGTGATCCCCGCCGCGGCGCGATTTGCCGGGCGGGTGGAGAGTTTGTTGGGTGCCGCGCCCGTGGACAAAGGGGAGTGGGGACTGCTGGTGGTGGATGCGGAAACGGGCGTGGCTCTCTATGAGAAAAATGCCAACGATTATT